>JBFMHE010000002.1 GCA_040752355.1 Nitrospirota bacterium
TTTTATTTGTGCCCTTCTGAAAGTTCAACTAACAAGTAAGGAGGTACACAATGGCTAACGGAACAGTAAAGTGGTTCAACGATTCCAAAGGCTTCGGCTTCATCACCAGTGAAGACGGCACCGATGTTTTCGTCCACCATACGTCCATCCAGGCTCAGGGATTCAAGTCCCTTGCCGAGGGTGACAGCGTTACGTTCGATACCGAGAAAGGCCCTAAAGGTCCCAAGGCAGTCAACGTCGTAAGACAGTAAGGACCTGACGAAGAGCGCCCCCTGCCCAGAGCAGGGGGCTTTTTGTTCCTTCAAGGAGGGCCTCCCATGATCAGTAAGCAGAAGAATGCTGAACGGCTCGAGAGAAGGCAGCAGAAACAAGATGCAGGGTTGCTATCCTCCCGGTACCCCGGCGTCGCCTCCATTGTCATCTTCATGAATTACTACAGAAGAGAGAGCGGCCCTTCGTTCATGCAGCGCACGGTCAACTTCTTCCCCGGCAGCGCTGCCTACTTTCTTTTGGAATGCATGGAGGATAAGTGTATTGACGGCGGTTTCAACCTGGAGCCTGTCATTTACACCATGGTGAAAGGCCACCAGGAATCAGCGAACGGGGAGCTTGCCTGTCCCGGAAATGATGCCTCGGGCCACCGCCGTATCGACTACAGGATAGCCATAAAGTATAGTTAACGCTCTAGTGCTGCTCTGCAGCCCAATGCATGAGGACGATCAGGTGCGCTGTTCCGGGCGGGTGATCGTTCGTTCCTGCACCGCTGTCATGCAAAATGGACCCCCCCTGCGCCCCTCCCGAGGAGGGGACGTGAGCGCACGAAAGGCATATCGGCACAAAATAGGTATAGGCCTTCTGTTTTTTGAGGGCAATAGGTATAAAACTGTTGCAAAAAATTCAGAGAGAAATTATTCTAATGAGATGAAAACCACGAAGATAGCTGTTCCCAAAGGGTTTCTCTTCTCTACTGCCGAGGCGGCGATCAAAAGACCCGGGCGTAAAGACCTCGCCCTGATCTGCTCCGCGGAGGAGGCGGCTGTTGCGGGCATGTTCACCACCAACAATATCAAGGCAGCGCCGGTGAAGCTCGCTATGAAGCGGATCGCATCCGGGAGGGGACAGGCGATCATCGTCAACAGCGGCAATGCGAATGCCTGCTCGGGCGAGCAGGGGATGAAGGATGCTGTCGAGATGGCGGAGCTGACCGCGTTCGGGCTGAACCTGAAGCCCGAGAGCGTCTATGTCTGCTCGACCGGCGTCATCGGCACTCCCCTGCCGATGGAGAGGATCAGGCCGAAGATCATCGAGCTTACGAATAATCTCGGCGCCGCGCCCCTGGCGGATGTGGCTTCCGCGATCATGACGACCGATACGTTTCCCAAGGTCCTCAGCAAGAGGATAAAGATCGGCAACACGATGGTTACCCTGGCGGGAGTCTGCAAGGGAGCGGGGATGATCTGCCCCGCCATGGCGACGATGCTCTGCTTCATCATGACCGATGCCGCTGTCGACAAATCCGCTCTCGGCCTGGCGCTGCAGGCCGCGGTGCGGAAGTCGTTCAACAGGATAACGATCGACGGCGACATGTCGACGAATGATACGGTGCTCGCCATGGCGAACGGCTTTGCGGGGAATGCGGTGATAAAGAAGAGCTCGCCGTCGTTCGGCGCCTTTTCGGCTGCGCTCTCGGCGATCTGCTACGAACTGGGCAAGCTGATCGTCCTCGACGGCGAGGGCGCGACGAAGTTTGTCGAGGTGGAGGTGAGGAACGCAAAGAGCGAAAAGGAGGCTGAACAAGGCGCATTCGCTATCGCGAACTCCATGCTGGTGAAGACCGCGCTGTACGGGAACGACGCGAACTGGGGCAGACTGATCGCCGCTCTCGGCTACTCGGGGATATCGATCAGGGAAGAGAAGGTGGAGTGCTCTCTGAACGGCATCAGGATTGCGAGCAAGGGGCGTACGACCGGCAGGGACAAGGAAGCCAACGAACGGCTGAAGAGGAAGGAGATCAAAGTTGTCGTCGATCTCCATCTCGGCAAGGGGAGCGCGAAAGTGCTGACCTGCGATCTGACCGAGGATTACGTGAAGATCAATGCCGAATACAGGACGTAACTGCCGTAATGCGTGATGCGTAACGAGTGATGAGCGAAAAACAGTTGACTGCATTCGAGTTGAAAGGGAAGGCGCTGCTCTCGGAAAACGGCGAATGTATTCTCGGCGCCGAAGATACCGGCAGCCATGCCTGCTACATGATCTACGGGATATTAAGGCCGGGAGAGGGAGGCAGGCTGGTCAAGCCCGGGAAAGGGCATGAAGAGATGGTCCTTGCTGCCCGGGGGGACATCGAAGTGTCCGGCCGCTTTTCCGGTACGCTGAAAGAGGGCACGGCGTTTCATATAATGGGCGACGACGAGTGTCTTCTCGAAAACAGGGGAGTTGCAGAGGCCTTCTATGTCGTCTCGGGCGGCCACTCCGAGAGCGGCCATCACCATTAAGCGCTACCCCGCCGCTGGGAGTTACTTCTTCTGCGTATGGCAGGTGAAGCACCCGCCGCTGCCGCCGCCCCCGGCATTCATCGTGCTGTAGTTCCACCTGAGCATGTCGGGATAATTGGTGGCATGTGCCGCATGGCAGGATAGGCACATAACCACATCGGAGCCCGGATTTACGACAGGGCTTGGTGCGCCAGGAACCGTTGTTCTGGCAATGGGCGCATCCACGCTGTAAGCGGTATATGCGGCGTATTCCCCGGCGTTAGGCAGTATAACATCGGTCGGGTGCCTTGTGAATGGCGAACTGGCATTTCCGCCGATTCCGCTCAGGTTGTGGAAATTCGGATGACAGGTTGCACAGAATGCGCTCATCGAGCTCTGCGGCTTCAGTTTTAAGGCCCCGGGGCCGTGAGGACCGTTATGACAATCGGAGCATTGTGCGTCGTTCATCAGCGGCGCCGTTGCACCGAAATACTCATTGTGGTTGGCGGCGTCCTTGTTCTGCCACTTATAGGTTCCGTTATTCTCATATCCTTTTACTCCCCACAAAAAGCGATAGCTGTTCGCAACACTGTCGGCGATAGTGAGACTTCCGTCGTCAGTATTGCTATGGTGCGCTCCTTTCAAGCCTGCCGGCGCAGTGCCGTATCGTATGCCGTGGCATCCGAAAGTGCCTGAACAGGAGAGGTTTGTATTGCTGAGGGAGTGTCCGGGATTGCGACCGGGAGGTATGGTCAGGATATCATCAATATTGCCGAGCTCGATTACATTATGCCCCTTTGCGTCGGAAGCGCCGCTCCCCTTACCGCCGGTGATATAGGCGAAGTTCCCTCCTGCCAGATCGGCAGAGGCGTCGTTATGCCATACCTGCGGAATGTTGCTGCCGCCGATAGTGACGATCTTTGCCGTGCCGATTCCGTGGCACCCGAGACACGTCCCTCGGGTCAATCCCCCATAGGGGCCCACGCCTGTCCACGGCTGTCCTGAAGCGCCGTAGGTCGCCATGGCAGCCCCGTTCTGGCTGTTGTGCATGGTGTGGCAGTTGGCGCAGGGGCCGGTGACTTTCGGGTATGAGGCGCTACTAAGAAAAGCCAATAATGAGGAAGCTGCAAAAATTACGAAAAACGCCTGTCTCACCAATATCCCCTGTCTATTATCATTTTTTGCTCGTATGGCAGGTGAAGCACCCGCCGCTGCCGCCGCCTCCGGCTACCATCTGATCATAATCCCATCGAAGCATGTCGGGATAGTTCGATGCATGGGCCATATGGCACGAGAGACACATGACGATATCGGTTCCCGGCGTAACAGTACTGCTGATGCTGTCGGGGACGGTGGTCCTTGCAACCGGCGACTGCACGCTGTATGCTGTATACGCTGAGTACTCGCCGCCGGCGGGCACGACCACATCGGTCGGATGTCTTGTGAACGGCTTCCCGAAGACTATTCCTCTGAGCGGATCTACAGAAAATGTCGTAATTTCCTCCCACACATGGAAGTTTCCGTGGCATGTTGCGCAAAACGAGCTGATGGTCTTGATCTGCGGACGTATCGGGGAGCTGCTGCTTCCCCCTCCTTCATGACATTTTCCCGTACAGCCGCTCTTGAGAGGAGAGGTCGCTCCGAAATACTCATTGTGATTGGCAGCGTCGAAATTCTGCCACTTGTAAGTCCCGTTATTTTCCAATCCCTTTATGCCGTCCAGAAAGCGATAGCTGTTGTAGACCTGGTCGGCAACAGTGCATTTGCCGTCATCCGGGTTCCGGTGATGTGCACCCTTCAGCGCAGGAATACCCGATATCCCGCCGTAATTTACCCGCCTCCCATGACAGCTGTTCGCTCCCGCACAGGTGAAGGCGGCCACGGCGTTGGGGTCATCATCGAGATGGCGGTGCCCGGGCGGATAGGTTAGAACGGAGTCCGCATTTCCGAGGTCGATGATGTTATGTCCCCTGCTGTCGCCGCCGGTTTCTATATATCTGAAATTTCCACCCGCAAGGTCGGTTGTGCCCGAATGATATACCTGGGGAGCGCCGGTAATAGGATCGATATGCGTGCTGAGCCCTTGTCCGTGGCAGCCGAGGCAGCTGCCGCGGGTCAGCGCCTGGCCCTGGCCGGAACCCTTCCACGGCTTGCCGTCGGCTCCGTAGGTCGCCATAGCCTCCCCACTCTGGCTGTTGTGCATTGTATGACAGTTAGCGCACGGACCGGTGACTTTGCCTTCAGGCAGGCTGTAAGCGGCAAGCAGCAGTAAGGCTGTCACCAACACTGCGGCAAGTCTCTTCATCAATCACTCTCCCACAGAGTGGACTTCCCCAAAAAATGATTTTTGCAATTACTGTGCCACTGCATTTTGCAGGCTGCTACTGCCTTCGATTTCATTGATAAGCTGAGATATTTCATCTGTCTGATGATGAATAACGCACTATTTCAGCGGCTTGGCTGTGAATAGCCAGGGGGATTTTACCACTTGCGGGCAGTTCGTGTGAACAGTTCTGTTTTAAACAGTCGTCTGTTTTTATTGCGGCGAGTGTGTGAAATTGCGCAGCAGCAGATAAAGATGTGTGAAATTAAACAGTTTGGCAGCTTCGGGTCGGGTTGATGAGCAGCTATGAGGCGGCAATAGGAGGGCTATCACGTAGTGATGCCGGAAGGCAATAAGGAACATGAAGTGCTCAGCAGCCAGAGAGAGGCACAGGGGCGCACATTACGGTAAAAGATAAAAGATCGCAGGAACGTTGAGTAGAGAGATTACCGGTAAACGACCCGCAGGAATTTCCGCTTTCCGGCCTTGATCAAATACGTCCCTTTGGGAAGCTTTGTGTTCGGATCGGTCACCTTCCGGTCATTGACGCTCACTGCGCCCTGCCTGATCAGGGCTATCGCCTGGCTGCTACTGGCCGATATCTCTGCCTCCTTCATGATCTGGGGCAGCCACAGCTCATCTGCGTCAGGCGGGAATGAGTATTCAGGAATATCTTCGGGGAGGCCCTTGTCCTTGAAGACTTTCTCGAACTCCTCTTCCGCATGAGCCGCGGCCTCTCTGTCCCAATACCGCTCGACGATTTCGAGGGCGAGGCGCTCCTTCGCCTTTTTGGGATGCACGGCGCCTGACTTCAGCCCCTCTTTCAACGCCTTCAGCTCTTCCATGCTGATGTGGCTCAGGAGCTCGTAGTACTTGATCATCAGCTCGTCGCTGATGGACATGAGCTTGCCGTACATGTCTTTGGGCGCATCGAAGATGCCGACATAGTTGCCGAGGCTCTTCGACATCTTTTTTATCCCGTCGAGTCCTTCCAGGAGCGGCATGATCACGAGCGCCTGCGGCGCCTGACCGTACTCCTGCTGCAGCTCCCTGCCCATGAGGAGATTGAACCGCTGGTCCGTTCCCCCGAGCTCCACGTCTGCTTCGAGAGCGACGGAATCGTAGCCCTGCAGCAGGGGATACATGAATTCGTGTATGCCGATGGGGCTCTGGCTGGTGAACCGCTGCTTGAAGTCCTCCCGTTCGAGCATCCGTGCTACGGTCTGCTTTGCGAGGAGCCTCACGATCTCCATGGGCGTCAGGCTCATCAGCCATTCGCTGTTGAACCTGATGACCGTCTTTTCGGGGTCGAGGATCTTGTACACCTGCTCTTTGTAGGTCTCGGCGTTCCTGAGGACATCCTCCCGCGTGAGCGGCTTTCTCGTCTCGGACTTGCCGGTCGGGTCGCCGATCATGCCGGTGAAATCGCCGATCAGAAAGACGATCTCGTGGCCCAGCTCCTGGAACTGGCGCATCTTTTCGAGCAGCACGGTATGGCCGAGATGGATGTCGGGAGCGGTCGGATCGAAGCCCGCCTTGATGCGCAGGGGCTTATTCTCTCTGAATGATTTTTCGAGCTTCTTGAGGAGCTCCTTCTCGAGGATGATCTCGACGACGCCTCTCTTGATGAGCTCGAGCTGTTTCTCGGGTGCAAGCATAGCAGATATAATAAAATGTGCGGGTGTCCGAGGTCAAATCACCCCTTTGTCAAGCAGTTGGGGAAGGGGAGGGGCACTGCCGCCGCTGCCCGGGATATTCGTTTTCCTAAAACCGCCATGCAATGCCCGCAAGCATCGTGTAGTCGGTTTCAGCGTTATTCAATCCTCCTTTAATGCCGAGATTTACTGCAAAGGTGTCCGTTACCTCGTAGTTAAACCCTCCAAGTATAAATGCAGGGGAGGACCTTGACATTCTGCCGGTATTGGTTTGGATTCCCGTATTGGCAATGAATCTTAATTTTTTGGTGAGGGGCAATTCCCCGGAAAGTGAGGCGTACCAGATATCTTTTCGCTCATCGACTTTATTTTCATTTCTCGTATAGGCGAGATTCAGATGAAACAACAAAGGATGGATTTCCTTTGTAGTAATAAAGAAAATGCCGTACGCTGCTCTTCCTGCGCCAAGTCCCTTTTCATCGTCACCCGTGGGAAGCGAAATGCCCGGTTTCACAGCGAGGCTCAGTCCGTCCTTTTCATAAAATCTCCATTTCAGTTCCAGTGCCATGTCGGCAATGCCGTCTTCCTTCTGTATGGTGACACCGTCTTCCGTAACCTTGTTCCAGGCATAAGGCAATGTTAAGATGACATCTATTTTTTCCGTCACTCCATAGGAAACTATCGATTGAAGCTCTGTCCCCGTCTCCTTCGTTGTCACGCCATCGGCTGTTTCCTTGTCAAGGGAGAGCTCACTGTTAACTTCGATAAGCAGGTGTCCTTTCCCCTGTGTCCCCGTATCATTGGTTATCAAGATGTCTTTTGCAGACGAGATTCCTGCTGTCGCAGCAACAATCAACACAACGAAAACCATCAGACCTTTTTTAAGCATTTGTTTCAGTTCTCCTCATCTATTTCGCAAGAGGCAATGTCAGCAAAGTATCACCCTCCCTGAGCTGAATAACGGCAGGACTATGCTTATTTCTCTATACGCGCGACCTTCTTTCAAGCAAGTCGTACCATAGTTATCGGCGATTATTGCCCAACCATTGATTTAATTTTCTGCTGCCCCGAAGTCCGACTCTGATCAGGTAAAGGCATTGAGGGGGGCGCACTGCGCTAAAAGATATGAGGGACTCCGCCCTGCTTCGTTGGGAAGGGGCGGAGTCCCTCAAGTGCGGGCTTACTCGATGATTTTTCCGTTCAAATAGATATCATACTCTGAAAGTCCGTGCGCAAAGTCACGGGTCCAGCCTGTTGCCCCCCTGTGAGATCTTTTATACACCGGCTTGAGCTCGAGCACATTCTGCGTACCGCCGCTCAACGAAATGACTTCCTCGACGGCATAACGTTCCTCCGGGACTCCGAAATAGATGGTGTGTGACCCCGCAGGTACTCTCACTTTCTTTTCGATCGTGTACTTTATCCCCTCGCCGCCTTCAGGGACTCTTCTTCCCTTTTCATCATATGCGGGAACTATGTCGGTTTTCCCATCGACCCTCCAGACAGTGCCGTGACCATCGATATTCAGAACAAAGGGATAGGCGGATACAATATCGGCTGGTCTCTTTGGATCGATCAAGAAATGATCCTTCGGATAGGTCTTGAGAGATGCTCTAATAGTCAGATCGGCGGATTCCGCAGGAGGCAGCCCCCCGTCCTTTGCCTCACGAAATACCTCGGCATCGGTGCTTTGTCCCCTGGCAATAATCCCCTCTTTTTTTACGGCACACGCCGCAACCGTCAAGACCAGAATCATCACTATCACAAAACTTGTTGCTCTATTCATGATACTCTCTCCTTTCCGAACTTGATGTAAAGTGACGGTAGGACAATCATGTTGAGGACTGTTGAGCTCAGCAGACCTCCTAAAATCACGATCGCCAGGGGCGACAGTATTTCGTTGCCGGGCTTGTCCGCGGCTATGGCAAACGGAATCAGCGCAAGGCCTGCGGCCAACGCAGTCATGACGACCGGCCGCAACCGCTCCATCGAACCTTGGAACACCGCCTCTCTGAGCGTCTTTCCCTCAACCTCCATCAGGTGCTGATAGTGGGAGACGAGCAGAATTCCGTTGCGCGTGGCGATGCCGAAGAGCGTAATGAACCCCACCATCGATGAGATATTGATGACGCCGCCGGTAATGAACACCGCCACAATGCCGCCGATAAGGGCGAGCGGAAGATTGACCATGACCAGGGCTGCGCTCGTGAAAGATCTGAACTCCATATAAAGGATCAGGAAGATGAAGAGCAGCGAGATAATGCTCAGGAGCCCTATGGTCCTTGTTGCTTCGGCCTCGCTCTCGAACTGCCCGCCGTATTCGATGTGGTATCCTTGTGGCAGCTTTATATTCCGCTCGATGCCTGCCCTGACGTCCCTGTAGACGCTCTTCAGGTCTCTTCCCGCTACATTCGCCTGGACTACTATTTTCCTCTGGGCGTTCTCCCGGCTGATGCTGTTGGGACCTTTCGCCGAATAGACATTGGCTACGGCCGAGAGGGGCACCTTTACTCCCATAGGGGTATCGATGAGAATGCTCCTGATACTCTCGATATCTTTCCGTGCGGCATCGTCGAACCTGACGACGATATCAAACCCACGGTCACCCTCGATGGTCCGCGAAAGCTCCTTTCCCGCGGTAGCGACTTCGACCGCTTCCGCCACCGTGCTGACGGTCAGCCCGTACTTCGCCAGTTCTTCTCTATGGGGGATTATTCTGACCTGTGAGATATCGGCCTGCTGCTCTACCGAAAGGTCGGCGATGCCCTCGATAGCGCTCATCTCAGCCCTGACATTCTCGGCAATGGACCTAAGCCTGAAGAGCTCGGGGCCGTATATCTTCACGGCGATGTTCGCCATGGTTCCGGAGAGCATGTGGTCGATGCGGTGGCTGATGGGCTGGCTGAAGTTCACCACGGTGCCCGGCAATGCGGCGAGGCTCTTTCTGAGTTCGGCAAGAATGTCCTGAAGGTCTCTGTCCTTCGTATCCAGCTTCGCCTCGATCTCGGATGCGTTGGGATATTTGCCGTGCTCGTCAAGTTCTCCCCGTCCGGTCTTTCTCGCGGTCTTTACGATATTCGGATGGCTGTGCAGTATTTTTTCGGCAAGCGTTCCGATCTCGGCTGATTTTTCGAGAGAGGTCCCCGGGGCCGTAGCAAGCATGATGGTAAGGGACCCCTCATTGAAGGCGGGAAGGAACGATCTGCCGATGAAGAACAAGGGAATGAGCGACACTGCACAGAGGGCAACGGTTGCTGCAATCACCGCGGCGGGTTTTTCCATCGCCTTGTTCAGGGTGGGCTGATAGGTCGACTTGAGCCACCTGACGACGAAGCTCTCTTCGCCCTTTTCTATGAACTTCGCCCGGGGGAGCAGATAGGCGCAGAGCGCCGGTGTTACCGTGAGAGCGACAATGAGAGAAGCGCCGATGGAAACAATGTATGAGACGCCGAGCGGCCTCAGGAGCCGACCCTCGATACCGCTCAGGAAAAAGAGCGGGACGAAGACGAGAATGATGATGAGCGTTGCGTTCACGATCGAGGAGCGTATCTCTTTGGAGGCATCGAAGATGACCTGTAATGCCGGGTGCCTTTCCTCCGCGGGCTTCTCGCTGTTCTCTTTCAGCCGTCTGAAGACGTTCTCCACATCGATGATGGCGTCGTCGACAATAACGCCGATCGCGATCGCCATGCCGCCCAACGTCATGGTGTTGATCGTGATGTCGAAGAGCCTCAGGACAAAGATCGCGAAGATGAGGGAGAGCGGCATTGCCGTAATCGAAATGATGGTCGTCCTGATATTGCCGAGAAAGAGGAAGAGGATAACGATGACCAGGAAGGCGCCTTCGACGACCACACGTTCGACATTATCGATTGCCCTTTCGATAAAGTCAGCCTGCTTGAACATATCGGTGTCGATCGCCATACCTTCAGGCAGGTTTTTCCTGACCTCATGAAGCGTGCGTTCAAGCCGTTTGGTGAGTTCGATCGTATTGGCTTCAGGGTGTTTCTGCACGGCGATAAGCACCGCAGGCTTCGTGTCTACTGAGGCATCGCCCACCTTGAAAGCGGCGTCCGTCTTCACCTGGGCGATATCCTTGATAAGGACCGGGACGCCGTCCCGTGAGGAGATGACGGTATTCTCGATATCGGCAAGGGACCTCACCTTGCCAAGTCCCCGTATGAAGTAATCCTGTCCCCCGGTCTTCATGATTCCCGCAGAAAAGTTCTCGTTGGTGCCCTTTGTCGCTGCGATGATATCATTCACTGAGACACCGAAGGCGAAAAGCTTCTGCGGGTCTATGTTGATGCGGTACTGCTTCGTGTCCCCTCCGACCGTCACCACCTGTGAAACGCCGGGCACGGAAAGCAGCCGTTTCCTTACCACAAAGTCGGCAGCCTCCTTCACCTCCATCATGGTGTGCTTCGAGCTCTTGAGATCGATGTACATGATCTCTCCCATAATGGAAGATATGGGGGCCATCATCGGCACGATACCCTGCGGCAGGCTTCCGGACACGAGCTGCAGCTTTTCATTCACCACCTGGCGCGCACGGTAGATGTCGGTGCCCCAGGTGAATTCAACCCATACCGTGGAAATGCCGAAGGTGGACGATGAACGGACTCGCCGCACCCCGGTTGCGCCGTTGAGGGCGCTCTCGATGGGATAGGTGACCAGGGTCTCGACCTCTTCGGGCGCCATCCCGTGCGACTCGGTCATGATGGTAACGGTAGGCGCGGTGAGGTCGGGGAATACGTCCACCGGGATCTTCGTCGCCACATACGCTCCGATAAGCAGCAGCAGAAGCGAAAGGGCGAGTACGATCAGTCTGTTTTCAAGGGCCAAGCGTATTATCTTGTCAAGCATGATCCTGCTCCTTTAGTGCTCATGGCCGTGGCCCTGTATCTGTGTTGACTGCGAGGCGAGCTTTACATAATAGCCGCCCTTGGTGACTACCCGTTCGCCTTTCTTGAGCCCATCGACGATCTGCATATATCCCTTGTCTCTTGCCCCGACTTTAACCTCTCTCCGCTCGAACGACTCGCCCCCGCTCTGGACAAAGGTGAAATACTTTCCCTCGTCCTCGAAAAGGGCCTCTTCGGGGAGCGCCATCGCATTGTCGACACGGCCTGTTTGTATCGTGACGTTGGTGAACATGCCTGCTTTAAGCAGATTGCGAGGGTTGGCCACTTCAAAGATTACCGGCACCGTGCGGGTCCTGGGATCGACGAGGTCGTTCTCCGTAACGAGACGTTTGGGCCGGAACTCTTCGTCAATGCCGGGTACGGAGAAGGCGGCTGTATCGAGCTGCTTGAGCCTACCGATGTCAGTTGCCGGGATATGCGCCTTCAGCCACAACGTCGAAGTGTTGATAATCCTCATCAGCGGCTGGCCGGCATCGATAAATTTCCCGTTCGAGGCTGACACTTCAACAACGGCGCCGCTTATGGGTGCGGTGACAACAAATTTGTTTCCCGAGGTGTTGCTTTTCAGGTTTGCCATTGCCTTCTCGATCGGACCCAGGGAGGCTTTTGCCGTGTTAAGAGCAATTTCGGCCTCTTCAAGCCGCTTCTTGGGCGCGGCCTTCGCCTCGTAAAGTCTTAGCGCCCTCTCGTACTCCTTCTGGGCAAGTATGACTCTGTTGTTTGCTTCGGCATACGAGGCTGACAGTTGCCCGACGCCGCCTTCCTGCTGAATAGGAGGCTCTATCAACGCAAGGACTTCGCCTTTGCTTACCCTCTTGCCGATGTAGGCGAGCGGCTTTGCCGCCGAGATGACACCGGCCACCGGGGATGATACGGTGCTTTCCGCATTAGAAACGGGGATAATCTCTCCCATCGCCGAGAAAGATGAGGCAAGATCACGGCGAGAGACAGGCTCTACCATGAAATCAACCGTCCACTGTTGCTCTTTGAGGAACGAAGTCTCAGGGCCACTGCCACCGTGCGCATGATCATCGGCAGGGGGGGCCGCTTTTTCGGCGACGAGTATTTCGGGGCCTGCTATCACATCGGAGAATGTTGCACCCCTAAGGGCGATGTTCATTGCATACTTGCCGCTCCGGGGGAAGCTCGCTTCAGCCTTGTAGATTCCCGGCCGCGCAGGAGCATTAATGGTAACGGTGAGAGGGCTTCCTCCCTGCGGTGTAAAGGTCAAGGTCAGCGTTCCTTCGGTTACCGGTTTGAAATCGGCCAGCTTGGTTAAATGAATGAGAAAGCCCGCCTTTTTTCCGGGCAACGGCGCATCGTGCTCCATAAAAAGCTCCGACTTTGCCGTCCATAGTGTCGTCGCGATTTTTTCCTCATGCGCCTCCTCTGCTTTATGTTCATGTGCACACCCGGTGATAAAAACAGCCAAAAATGCGATAACTATACTTATACGCCTCATTGTGCACCTCCGCTCTTCGTGAGTTTCATTCCTGTTGCTTTCTCTAGTTCAAATAATGTTGTCCAGTAGTCATACACCGCCTCATTGCGCTCCATCAGCAGTTCCCTTTCGGACCGTACCGCATCGAGCAGCTCAATGAGGCTGGCTTCACCCTCGTCGTAGGCGGCGCGGATGCTGTTGGTGATTTCGTTTGCGGTTGTAAGCTGCCCGGATAACTGCGCTACGCGGTCAGCATTGAATGCCGCCCGGTCAGCGCGCGTTGCGACCTCACTCGCCGCCTTTTTTTTCAGCTGCTCGAGATTGAGCCGCTCCGCTTCCAGTTCAGCCTTTGCAGCGGCGATGCCGCCCTGGTTCCTGTTGAAGAACGGAAGAGGGACGGATACACCAAAGGCAAATCCGTTAAAGCCCCCGGTGCGCCGTTTATAGCCTGCTGCAACTTCTACAGGACCTACCGCTTCCCTTTTCGAAAGGGTTAGGGCATTGCCTGCGGCATCGATCTGAGCGGAAGCAGCCCTGACGTCGCCTCTCTTTTCCATTGCTTTTGCAATCAGTTCGTCCCGTGAATAGCCGAGGGGGGCCGGTGCAAGAGAATCCTTTAACACGATATCGCCCATGCTGATGTTGAGCATGAGCGCCAGCTTGCCTGTTTCGGCGTTTATTTCGGATGTGAGGCGTTCGAGCGCCCTCAGGAATCTCTTGCTCTCATTGGAGAGCCTCAAAAGCTCTACTTCGGCCACATCGCCAGCCTTGAGCCGCTCTTCTGTCTTTTGCCGGACATCTGAGAATGTATCGAGGATACCTTTGAGCGAGGTTTCGTTCTCTCTCAAATAGAGGATTCGGTAGTAGGTCTGCTTGAGTTCTGTGAGAGCGTTCAGCGTCTCCTGCTCAAAAAGGAGATGCCGGGCATCTCTCCTTTTCCGGGCGACATCCGTCCTCAGCCCTCTCTTTCGTACGATATCGACAGGCTGACTTATGGAATAAACTTCTTCGGTCTCGCGATCGCCGTTTTCCACCGATTCGAGGCTGTAGTTGAAGGACGGATTAGGAAGAAGCCCCGCCTCGATTACTCCGGCGTCGTATTTCCCGAGCTCGGCCTTGTGGGCTTTGAGCTCGAGATTGTTTTCGAGAAACAGTTTTTCAGCGTCCTCCAGGCTCATCCCCTGAGCCGCAAAAGCAGCCGGCACTGAGAGAAGCATGAGGAATCCAATTATCAGATAGCGCATATACGTCGTCTCCTTTGGTCGAAAGGGTCGAAAAATACTAGAGAGTACGCATAGAGAGACTATGCGCATTCTCAGAAGCTGACGTTAGGTGGAGTGAACCTTAGACGACGGGAGGCGAAAGGCCGGAGAATGAGGTGCTGAAACCCTCGTGAGGCCGCTGAGACGGCTTCTGAATGGATGAAAAGAAAGATGACTGTATCGGCTGCGTGGAAGCAGTATCTACCGCTACGGCAACCTGCAAAGGAAGCGGCGCAGGGGAAGCGCTGTTTGGCCTTATCGGAGCGTTCGAGTCGGAGACGAGGAAGTGAACATGGTGGTCGTCGCGGGAGTGGCTGTCGGCGCTGTGCAGCTCGCAGCAGCGGAGCTCTGCCTGCGGGAAGAAGAGGTGCTGCAGGGTGCACTCCGCCTGCTCGGGATGGACCACCGAGAGCCCCTCTCCGGCGTGGCAGTGGGAAAAGGGAAAGAGCGCGACGACGAGGAAGTAGAGTGTGAAGAGCAGAAGATGTCTTTCCTTATGGCGCGTGCCGGATCTCATGATACTTCTATCTTACCGGTAAAAGAGGGTGCGGCGCAATGGTCAAGTTATAACTTTAAGGAGAGCGCGTGCTCCGGTTAACTGCCGTTTTCTTGACAAAGGGAGCGCGGCAATGATAAGCTCATCCGAGTATGAAAAGCCACGAAGGCTTTTTTCTTGCGGCCAGCAGGCCAGCAGGTCAAAAAAAGAGCCTTCGTGGCTTTTCATTTTAAGGAGAACGACAGGTATGAAGAAGGCCCTGCTTCCCCCGCTGCTTCTGTCTTCGATTATTGCTTTTTCTTCAGCTGCAGCATTTGCCGCCCATCCGCTCGTGACCGATGATACGGGAACGGTGGGAAAAGGGAGAGTGCAGGTCGAGCTCAATGGTGAGTACGGCCGGGAGGCCGGGGACGGGACTACGGAGTATACGACGGAGGTTGCGCCGATCATTACGTATGGTATAGTGGATACTATAGACGTCGTTGTGGGTACGCCTTATCAGTACATACGTACGGAGAATGGTGATGGCACCGTCGAGGAGGATGGCGCCGGCGATACCTCACTCGAAGTGAAGTGGCGCTTCTACGAGAAAGACGGATTGGGCCTCGCCCTTAAGCCCGGTATTACCCTTCCTGCAGGCGACCGGAAACGGGGCATCGGCTCGGGGAGGGTGGGCTACAGCCTCTTTTTGATCGGAACGCAGGAAGTTAAACCCTTCGCCTTTCATGCGAACCTCGGCTATGTCCAGAATGAGAACAGGAACGACGAGCGCCGGGATCTCTGGCATGCCTCGTTCGCTTCTGAGGTCGAAGTGGTGAGGCGGCTGAGCGTTGTCGCCAACATCGGCGTCGAAGCGAGTACCGACAGGGAAGAGAGTACGGCCCCCGCATTTGTCCTGGGAGGGATTATTTACGAGCTTTCCGAGAATCTCTATCTTGATGCAGGGTACAAGCACGGCCTGAACAAGCCGGAGACCGATTCGGCCATACTGGCCGGCGTAACCTTCACCTTCTAGAAACAGCAGGAGAGAGCCATGCATATACCCGACGGTTATCTGAGTCCGCAGACCTACGTTCCCCTCTACGGGGCCTCGGCGGTCTTCTTGAGCATCGCCCTGAAGAAGATGAAGAAGGAGCTTGCGGCAAAACAGGTGCCCTACCTCGCCATGGCAGCGGCCTTTTCCTTCCTCATACAGATGTTCAATATCCCTATCCCGGGCGGCACCACCGGCCATGCTGTCGGCGCCGGGGTCATCGCGATCCTCCTCGGCCCCTGGACCGCGGTCATCGCGGTCTCGCTGGTGCTGATCGTTCAAGCCCTCGTCTTCGGCGACGGCGGGATAACGGCGATCGGGGCGAACTGTTTCAATATGGCCGTGGTCATGCCCTTCGCCTCGTACGGGGTCTTCAAGGCGGCGCGGGGCAGGGCGGGGCAGGGGCGGAGAATAACGGTCGCCGCTTTTCTCGCAGGCTATGTCGGGCTGACCGTATCGGCAGCGGTGACCGCCGTCCAGTTCGGCATCCAGCCGTTGATCGCAGCGGCGCCCGACGGTACGCCGCTGTATGCGCCCTATCCCCTCTCGGTAGCACTGCCGGTAATGACCCTGGAGCACCTTCTTCTTTTCGGCGTCGTCGAAGGGCTCGTCACCGCCCTGCTCCTGAAGTATTTCCTCAAGCACGAACGGACACTGGTGTATGTCCTGAGGGAGGCGTAGCATGAAGCCCTTTCAGAAGAAGTTATGGATCGGGCTTCTCATCATGGCCCTGCTCTCGCCGCTCGGCATTCTCCTGCCGGAATGGTTCAATGCCGGAGATGCCTGGGGAGAGTGGGGCACCGATACGCTCGAAACGCTGCTGGGATATGTCCCCGAGGGGCTGAAGAAGTACGCCGACCTCTGGAAGGCGCCTGCTGCCGACTACACCTTCGGCGGAGAGCAGGCGCCGCTTTCTGTCCAGATCCTTTCCTATATCGTTTCTGGTCTTATCGGCATTCTCCTGCTGAGCGGGGTCGTGTATTTAATTTCGAAGTTCCTGGTACGGCGTGATCGATAATATCCCCTCTTTCTTATTGCAGCGGTCGGCTCAGCCTTCCTCCCTGCCGGGGGGGCGTGCAACGGTGAGGACTTCGTTCATCGAGAAGGGGCTGCGGCATGCGGCCGGGGTCGTGAGCACGGGGTATGCCCAGTGGGAGCTCGCCTCCCGCGAGGGGCTGCTCCAGGGGGTCGATGCCCGGATCAAGCTGCTCTTCCTGCTCTTCTTCATCGTCATCGTGAGCCTGAAGAGGGAGATCGGGGCCGAGCTCGCCATAAGCGCATTCATCGGCATGCTCGTCCTCGCCGCGCGGCTGAAGGCCGGTACGTTTTACAAACGGGTGCTCTTCCTGGGCTTCTTCTTCGGTTTCCTGATCGCTCTTCCCTCATCCCTGAACATCATCACGCGGGGAGAAATCGCTGTACCGCTCATCACGCTTTCGCGTCCCTACGATTTCTGGATCTATCATATCCCCCAGACAATAGGCCTGACAAGGGAGGGGCTCACGGGTGTCGCGCTCCTGACGCTCCGGGTCGTCAATTCGGTCTCGCTCTCGCTCCTGGTGCTGAACACCACCCCGTTCCCCGAGCTCGTCAGGGCGCTGAAGGTGATGCGGGTGCCGGATATCTTCTTGATGATGCTCTCCCTATCGTACAAGTACATCTTTCTCTTCGCCAGGACCGTCGAGGACATGTACCTGGCGAAACGGGGCAGGCTCGCCGGCGGCATAAGCGGCAGCAAGGGGAGGGAATGGATCGCCGGCCGCATGGCCTTCATTTTCAGGAAGACGCAGCTGCGCTGTGAAGAGGTCTTCAAGGCGATGACGGCGAGGGGCCTTTCCGATACCGTGAAGCTCTCCGGGTTCAGAAAGCTCCTGCTCAGGGATTGGCTCGCCGGCCTCTTCTTCCTCGCCGCCGGATGCGTGTTCCTGGCGCTGTGAGGCTGTCGGTGTCTGAGAGAGATAGAGATATCATAAGAGTCGAGGGCGTGAGCTACCGCTATTACGACAGGATACCCGCTCTTTCGGAGGTCACGGTCTCGGTGCAGGAGGGGGAGCGCTTCGCGGTCATCGGCTCGAACGGCAGCGGCAAATCGACGCTTCTGCAGATCATGAGCGGACTGATCTATCCGTCGGGCGGCGCGGTCTTCTTCAGGGGCAGGGAGGTCTCGGAGAAGAGCCTGCGCGATAAAGACTTCCTGAAGCTCTTCCGCGGGCAGGCAGGCTACGTGTTTCAGGATTCCGATATCCAGCTCTTCTGTCCCACTGTGCTCGATGAGCTCATGTACGGGCCGCTTCAGCTCGACATCGGTGAAGAGGAGGCGCTCGACCGGGCCCACGAGGTGATGAAGATGCTCGGCATCGAAGACCTCGGAGACCGGCCGTCGTACATGCTCTCGGGCGGTGAGAAGAAGCGGGTCGCCCTCGGCTCGGTGCTCACCATGAACCCGGAGGTGCTGCTGCTCGACGAGCCGACGAACGGCCTCGATCCGCGGACCCAGTGCTTTCTCATGGAGCTGCTCGTCGCCCTCAATGAAGCCGGCAAGACCATCGTGATCGCGACGCACGACCTCTCGCTCGTCGAAGAGCTGCATGCAAGGGTCGCGGTGCTCTCGGAAGAGCACCGGGTCGAAGGCATCGGCAGCGCAGGGGATATCCTGAGGGACGAGGCGCTCCTGCTGAAAGTGAACCTGATCCACGAGCACCTCCATTTCCACGGGGAGACCGTCCACAAGCATCTGCACTCCCACTATCGCGCCCACCAGCACGACCACGGGGTGCATACCCATATCCATCACAAGAACACGGAGGTTACGGTAATGAACGATCTCGACAAATTGAAGCATCTGCTCCACCATTGGCGCGAGCACAATGACGAGCATGCGCAGACATACAAGGACTGGGCGGACAAGGCACTCGGCCTCGGCAACAAGGAGCTCTCGGAGGTGCTCGAGCGGCTCTACCAGGACACGAAGAGGATGAGCGCGCTCTTCGACCAGGCGACCAGGCTGATCAAGTAGCTGCTCAGGCTTAGATTGATGAAGTATGGTATTATGCGTAATAAAGGGACGATATGATATCGAAGGGCGAGGGCATACGGCAGATCATCGACCACCTTTCACGCTACCTCCACGGGAAGGAGCAGGCCCTGAGGCTCGCCCTCATCACCTTTTTTGCACGGGGCCATCTGCTGATCGAGGACCTTCCGGGGCTCGGCAAGACGACGCTCGCCATCGGCATCGCCAAGGCGCTCGGCCTCAGCTTCGGCAGGATCCAGTGCACGAGCGACCTGCTCCCCACCGATATCACCGGCCTCTCGATCTACAACAAGCAGGCCGGCGAGTTCGAGTTCCATCCCGGTCCGCTCTTCAACAACATCGTGCTCATCGACGAGATCAACAGGGCGACGCCCAAGACCCAGAGCGCGCTGATCGAGGGCATGGGAGAGAAGCAGAGCACTATCGACCGCCAGACCTACAAGCTTCCCCAGCCCTTTTTCGTGGTCGCGACGCAGAACCCGGTGGAGCACTACGGCACCTTCCCGCTGCCCGAGTCCCAGCTCGACCGCTTCATGATGAAGATCAGCATCGGCTATCCTTCGAGGGACTCGGAAAAGGATATCCTGCGGGGCGGCAGCAGGAGAGGGGACCTCTATTCCATCGAGCCGGTCATGAGCAGGGACGAGGTCATCGCCATTCAGGAAGCGGTCAGGAAAGAGGTGTACCTGTCGGACAGGGTCCTCGATTATATCATGGCGATCGTCGAGGCTACCCGGAAGGACGGCGCGCTGTCGGCGGGCATATCCACGCGGGGGGCGCTGGCGCTGAACTATACGGCCCGGGCCAACGCCTACTTCCACGGCAGGGACTTCGTCATCCCCGAGGACGTGAAGGAGCTTATTCCCCATGTCGTCCCGCACCGGGTGCTCTTCAGGGAAGACCATACGCCGCATGACAAGAGGGAGATCATACTATCGATTGTCGAGCAGATACCCGTCCCGGCGTCATAACCATCACCAGGGCGGGATGGATCTACATCGCGCTCACCCTCCTCCTCGGCATCGCCGCGGTCAATACGGGCAATAATCTCGTTTATCTCATCGTCGCCGCCCTGCTCGGCCTCATGACGGTCTCGGGGCTGCTCGGGAGGGGGAATCTCTCGCGGATCGATGTCCGTGTGGAAACGCCCGACGAGCTCTATGCGCAGTCGGCGGCGCCGCTCCGGATCACCCTGGTGAACACGCGGCTGCTGCTCCCGGCGTTTCTCGTAAAGGTGCGGGTTGACGACACGGAGGTGCTCTTCCCCTATGTGGATGCCGGCGCCGAGGAGACGAGGCGCGTGCATACGGTGTTCGCCCGCCGGGGCCGGGTCCTGATAGAGACGGTCTCTTTCTCTTCCGTCTTCCCGTTCAACTTTTTCGTGCGCTCGAAGAGGATCGGCAGGGTAACGGAGGCGACCGTTTTTCCCCGTCCCCGCGCCTGCGCTCTCGATACGCACGCCGCCGGAGCGGAGCGGCGCAGAGGGGAGCGGCGGTCGAACCTGCTCGGCTACGAGGGCGAGATGGTCTCCCTGCGCACGTATGTCCACGGCGATCCCTTGAAATACATACACTGGAAGGCGAGTGCGAAGACCGGCGTCTTCAAGACCAAGGAGCTTTCGGCCGGCGCCGAGGAGCCGGTCGTCATCGACTTCGATGCCATGGGACCGGCTGATCGGGAAGAGAAGCTCTCCTGCGCAGCGTACATGATCCTCTCCCTTCTCAAGAGAAATGTCCCGGCGGGACTGAAGATAGGCGGGAACGCATATGCCCCGGGCCTCTCGAACGCCCATAAGCGTCTCCTGCTCAAGGAGCTTGCCCTCTATGGAACGGAGTAGCTCCCTCCTGCGCGTCGCCGACCTCGTGACGGCGCTCACCTATGCCGTGGCCTTGACCGGGTTCGTGGTGGTCCTCAGATATACGGGCGTGGGGTACTCGGCGCTGTTCCTGGCGCTCTATCTGTGGGCGCTCCAGAGCGATTACCGGAGGAGGACCGTCATCCCTCGATGGGCGATCAACAGCGCGGCGCTGCTGCTCGTCGCCTTCACCTTCTTCAGGGTGACGACGGACACCGTCGTCCCGGTGTCGCTCGAGGCGCTGCTGCTCCTCACCGCAATAAAACTGGTCGAGGAGAAGCGCTTCAGGGACCACCTGCAGGTCTACCTGCTCGCCGCCCTTCTCCTGGCCGGGTCGGCCCTGATGACGCTCGACATGATCTTCCTGGCTCACCTCATCGGCATGGTCTTTCTCGTGACCCTGGCCATGATCTTTCTCACCTTCTCGTCGCAGGACGAGCGTATGGAGCTCCCTGTCGCCACGGTCCTGAAGATTGCGTCGAGGGCACTGGTCATTCCGCTGCTCGCCCTTCCGATAGCCGCGCTCCTCTTCATGGTCCTCCCCCGGACGAGCTATCCTCTCTTCAGCTTCTTCAACCGGGGCAGCGGCGCTCTCAGCGGGTTTTCCGATCATATCACCCTCGGCGAGATTACGGCGATCCAAGAGGATACGGCGGTCGCTTTCAGGGCCAGGGTGCGGCCGCTGGACGAGCGCCTGCTCTACTGGAGGGGGATCGTGCTCGATCAGTTCGACGGCATGTCATGGAGACCCTCACAGGACGGAGCAGATGAAGCGTCCGTCCCTGCGCCTGTTCCGGCTGGCGCCGTCGAGCAGACCGTATTTCTCGAGCCGCACGGCCAGCGCTATCTCTTCGCCCTGGACAAGCCGGTCTCCCTCTCGTTTCCGCGCTCACGCAGGTCGGCGGGCCTGGTCTACGAGGTCCCTTATCCGGTGGCCGTGAGAATAAAATACGATGCGGTCTCGGCGCTCTCGGCTATGCTGCCCGACAAGAGAGTGGATAAAGAGGCGTACGTGCGGCTGCCGGTGAAGGGATTCGAGCGGACCAGGGAGCTGGTCGAAGAGATCACCCGGAACAGCTCCGGGGATGCGGAGAAGCTGAAGGCGCTCCTCGGATTTCTCCAGCGCGGAGGCTACCGGTACTCGCTCACCGGGCTGCCCGCCACCAGCACCGCCCTTGAGGATTTCCTCTTCACCCATAAGTACGGCAACTGCGAATATTTCGCCTCGGCGCTGGCGGTCATGCTCCGCTGCGCCGCGGTTCCCTCGAGAATTGTAGGCGGGTACCGGGGAGGCCACTACAACGAGGTGGGAGGCTACTACGCGGTGCTCCAGAGCAGCGCCCATGTCTGGGTCGAAGCTTATATCGAAGGTTCGGGATGGGTCAGGGTCGATCCGACTCCCGCAGCGCTCCCGGGCCGGGCCCGGCCTGCGAGGAGCCTGCTGCTGGAGGTGCGGCTCCTCATGGACACGATCAGCTACTTCTGGAACGCCGCGGTCATCAATTACAATTTCGATGTCCAGCGCTCGCTCGCCGTAAAGATGGGGGCGGGAATAGGGAAATCGTTCGCCTCCCTCGTAAAGGAGTGGAAAGGGGCCGTGAGGCATCTTGCCGTTGCAGCGCTCTTCTCCGGTGCTGCGGTGCTGCTCTACCGCTCCGTACGGAACAGGAGATCCCGGGAGGAGCGGCTGATGCATGCGTTCCTGAAGAGAATGCAGGGCTTCGGCTATGCGAAGGCGGCGTCGGAAGGGCTGGAAGAGTTCGCAGCGGCGATCCCGGATGCCGGCCTGAGGGAACGGACCCTGCGGTTTGTAAAAGCCTACGAGGCATATTATTATAGAGATACGAAGCTCACCGCAGAAGCGCTGAAGCAGCTCAAGGCTCTCTTGCGCGAACTATGAACCCCGCGATAGCCGTGCGACAGTATAAATAAGGAGATTCATTTTTGATCGAGGTAAAGGGCGTCACCAAGAATTACGGGGCGGTGCGGGCCGTCGACAACGTATCGTTCAGGGTCGAGCGCGGCGAGGTCTTCGGGCTCCTCGGCCCCAACGGCGCGGGCAAGACCACCCTGATCAGGATGCTCACCGCATTGAGCGCTCCGGACGCGGGCGTCTGCAGCATCGACGGCTTCACCGCGGACCGGGACCCCTTCGAGGTGAAGCGGCGCATCGGCGTCGTCCCGCAGGAGAACAATCTCGACCGCGAATTGACGGCCTACGAGAACCTGCTCATCTACACCCTGCTCCACCGCGTAGCAGGGCGGGAGCAGCGCATCGGCGAGACATTGAAGATGGTAGGCCTCCGGGACCGGCGCGACTCGGTCGTCTCGGGTTTTTCGGGCGGGATGCAGCGGAGGCTGCTGCTTGCGAGGGCGATGCTCCCCGAGCCGCTCGTGCTCTTCCTCGACGAGCCTTCCATCGGCCTCGATCCCCGGATCAGGCACCAGCTCTGGGACGTGATCAGGAAGACGAGGATCGAGGGCCGGACGGTCTTCATTACCACCCATTATATCGAGGAGGCGGAGGCGCTCTGCGACAGGGTGGGGATACTCTCCCGCGGCAGGCTGATCGCCCTCGACAGCCCCGCCCGCCTCAAGGAGACGATCGGAGAGTACGTGGTCGAGTTCATCGATGCCGAGGGACGGCTCATCAGCCATATCTGCAAGAACCGCGAGGAGGCCCACGAGCGGGCCCGGCAGGCCGATAATGCGGTCACGGTCAGGAAGTCGAACCTCGAAGATGTCTTCATGAGCCTTACCGGAGAACGGATGTGACGCCCTCTCGTGGATGGTCAGCCGGCTGGTACCCGGTCTTTTTGCGGGAGATGCTCCTCTTCAGGCGGAAGCTGCTCAGGGTGAGCTATCTCTTTTCCGCGATGGTGATCCCGCTCCTCTATCTCGTTGCCTTCGGCTTCGGCCTCGGCAGGAGCGTCACTCTGGGAGGAGGCGACTATCTGCACTTCCTCATACCCGGCCTCGTCGCCATGAGCTCAATGAACAACTCCTACACCTGGGTGGCGAGCGCGCTCAACCTGAACCGGCTCTACTTCAAGACCTTCCAGGTGCTCATTCAGTCGCCCATTGCGCCGTCGTCTATCATGGTGGGGGAGGTGCTCGCGGGCATGGCGAAAGGGCTCTTCGCCTCGCTGCTCATCATTCTGGTCGGCTTTGCGGCTTCGGCTTCGTTCGGCATCACCCCGCTCTTTATCCTGACGCTGCTCGTGAACTGCTTCCTCTTCGCCAGCCTCGGGGTGATCACCGGCATGCGCGCCCGGTCGCACGAGGATACCGCCACGTACACCAACTTTTTCATACTGCCGATGGCCTTCTTCAGCGGCACCTTCTTTCCGATCGACCGCATGCCGCTGCTGCTCAAGTCGCTCGTCTACCTCATGCCGCTCACCCATACCAATATCCTCATCCGCAAACCGGCGCTCGACAGCGAGGGAGCGCTCTCGCTCCTGGTGCTGGCGGCGTATGCGCTGGTATTCTTTGCCTACGGGACGAGCACTATCAAGAGGTATAACGAATAACGGCGGGATACACGAGGGCGCTGCCCCGGCGCTATTCCTGGGGCACGCCTTCCAGGAGAGCGCCTTTGCTCTTCAGCGCCTCGATCTCTTCGTCGGTGAACCCGACCCTGTCCTTCAACTCCTGCCAGCTCCCGAAGCTGCCGCGGCTGTCCCTCTCGTCAATGAGCAGCTCCGCCTTCTGCGTGCCTATGACATCGACGGCCGCCAGCGTCCCGATATCGGCGAGGTTGATATTGATCCCTTCGAGCAGCGACTCCGGCATCCTCCCGTCCACTCCTTTCAGCTGCGATCCTTGCATGGTGTCCTCCTCGCATGGTTACCGTGGTATGCAGTATGTCCTCTTCCCTCCAGTTTAACGGTAATCCTGCATGCCTTCAACACGCCCTGCTTACGTCGTCCCGGCATACCTGCTCTTCCTGCTGCCTTCATAGAGCTCGTATTCGAGAAGCCTGCACTCGATGCCGGCGTTGAAGAAGGGGACCCTGCGCTTTGCCCGCAGTCCCACCTTCTTTGCCAGAGCGGGGTTGCCGGTGAAGATATAGCCGGTGTAGCCCCTGCAGCGCTGCTTGAAGAAATCGCCGATCCCTTCATAGACGCTCTCGAGCTGCTTGAGCGCACCCATGCGCTCCCCGTACTCGGGATTGAGGATGACGATGCCCCCGCCCTCGGGAACGGTCGTCTTCGCGTAGTCGCATGCCGCGAACTCGATCAGGTGCTCCACGCCGGCGGCAGCGGCGTTCTTCCGGGCTGCGTCGACGGCCTCCCTCCTGATATCCGTGGCGACGATCCTGCCCTGCAGGTTCTGGCGCGCTCTTTTCTTCGCCTCCGACCGCAGGCCGTCCCAGACCTTCCGGTCGAATCCTTTGAGATGCATGAAGCCGAAATTGTCCCGGAGCAGCCCGGGCGCCCTGTCGAGCGCCATGAGGGCTGCCTCTATGGCGAGGGTGCCGCTGCCGCACATGGGATTGATGAAGTGGCCGCTGCCCTTCCATTTCGTCGCCATGATGACCGCTGCTGCAAGGGTCTCCTGCATCGGAGCGTTCATGGGGATCGTGCGGTATCCCCGGCGGGAGAGGGGCTCTCCCGAGGTGTCGAAATAGAGAGAGCAGTTTTCGTCTTTCCAGTAGAGGTTGATTACGACCCCCTCCTGGCCGGGCCCCGAGTCGGGACGCCTCCCGCGCTTTTCCTTGATCCGGTCGACAATGGCATCCTTGCACTTCATGTTCGGAAACCGTGAATCGCGGATGGTCGGGTTGTCCACGCTCGAGGTGACGCTGATATAGCCGTCCTCGTCGATATAGTCTTCCCAGGGGATCGCGGATACGGCCTGGTAGAGCTCATCCGCATCCCGGGCGATGAACTTCTTTATCAGGAAGAGGACGCGATGGCCTGTGCGGAGCAGGAGATTGAGGCGGTAGGTATCCTCGAAGGCCCCTTCGGTGCCTACACCAGCGACGGCTTCGGAGAGGACCGGGAAGCCGAGCTGCTGGAGCTCTTCCGCCAGGAACGGCGTGACCCCTTTTGCGCAGGTGACCAGGATCCTGCTTTTCGACGAGCCCTTATCCCTTTTTGCTGTACGATGCATCTTTCCGGGCGGTGACGGTGATGACGAAGTTATCCGGCTTGAGGGAAGGGTCTTTCTCGAGCTCTTCGACAAAGATCTCGATCGCCTTTTTCATGAAGTTCGCGAATTTCACTCCCTTCGGCAGCGCGAGAATCCTCTGCCGCAGATCTTCGTCGATCGGTGCGGTGTATTTTGCCATGACTGCTCCTCGATGAATGAATTAAAGCTAACTATGAACTGTACCATAAAAGGCAAACCCTGAGGTCCGGAAGAGTAAAAAAGTTCAACTGAAGAGCCCCGTCCCCTCTCCTCCGCTCCTCATTGTCATTTTTTTCATCTCCGGTGAGCGGTGGACACCACCCGTTCCTTTTGGCGCTCCTTTTTCTTCATATCCTTTTCGACGAAGATGCGCTCGCCGGTGAAAGGGTCGGCGCCGGTGTAGTACATCAACGCCGACCAGGTGGAGGGGAGGGGCGTAAAGATCTGCACCTGTTCGGGGGTGATCTTCAGCTCCCGGCTGGTGAAGGCCCTGAGCCTCTCCATGTCACGGGCATCGCATCCGGGATGGGCCGCGATCAAGTAGTAGGTGAGGAACTGCTTTTTTCCCAGCTTCCTGTTCAGTGTATCGAAGGCATCCTTGAAGGCGAGCAGATACTCCTTTCCCGGCTTGCCCATTTTCTTCAGGACCGCATCTTCCGTATGCTCGGGCGCTATCTTGAGCTGTCCCGAGACATGGTGCTCCACGAGATCGCGCAGATAGGCCGCGCCGCAGACGCTGTCCTCCATGATCATATCGTAGCGTATGCCCGAGGCTATGAAGAGATGCTTTATCCCCGGAACAGCCCTGAGCTGCCGCAGGAGCTCTCGCTGCCGCGCATGGTTCACCTTCAGCTGTTTACACCGCGCGGGGAAAAGGCAGCGCCGGTTGCGGCAGCTCCCTTTGCTCAGCTTCTTCTCGCACTCGATAGCGTACATGTTGGCGGTAGGGCCGCCTGCATCCGTGACGGTTCCCTTGAACCCGGGGAGACGGGTCAGGGCCTTCGCCTCCCGCAGGATCGAAGCGCTGCTGCGGGAATGGATCGTCCTCCCCTGGTGCACGGCTATGGCGCAGAAGTTGCACTCTCCGTAGCAGCCGCGGTGGGTCGTGATCGAGAACTGTATGGTATCCAGCGCCCGCACTACGCCCTGTTTCTTGTAATACGGATGCACATCCCGCTCGAAGGGCATGTCATGGATCGCATCCAGCTCCTCCTCGGTGGGGCCCCAGGCGGGCGGGTTCTGTACGAGATAGCGCGTATCCTGCTGCTGGCACAGCCCCTTTGCAGTGAGGGGATCGCTGTTTTCGTAGAAGAGGCGGAACATCTCGATGAATGCGGCCTTGTCCCGCTTCACCTCCTCGCAGGAGGGCAGAACGAGGTATCCCTCCTTCGGCTCCTTCGCGCTGTAGCATATCCCCCGTATGTCGCGGATACCTTCCTGCCGGTCGAGCTTCCGGGCGATTTCGAGGATCGCCTTTTCTCCCATGCCGTAGACGAGGATGTCCGCCTTTGCGTCGAAGAGTACGGACCTCCGCACGCCGTCGTCCCAGTAGTCGTAATGGGCGATCCTCCGGAGGCTCGCTTCGATGCCGCCGAGGACGAGCGGCCTGGTATGCTTGAAATAGCGGCGTATCAGGTTGGCATAGGCGATGGTGGCCCGGTCGGGCCTGCGGGTGTTTTTTCCTCCGGGGGTGAAGTCGTCGCTGTTCCGCCGCTTCTTCAGTGCCGTATAGTTCGCCACCATCGAGTCGACAGAGCCCGCAGTGATGCCCCAGAAGAGGCGCGGCTCTCCCAATCTCGCGATATCCGCGCCCCCGTTCACCTCCGGCTGTGCGATGACCCCTACGCGGTATCCCGCCCGGGCGAGGAGCGTGCCGATCACCGCAACGCCGATGTAAGGGCTGTCGATATAGGTATCCCCGGTCACCAGGATTATATCCAGGTCCTCCCATCCGCGCTGCTGCATCTCTTCCTGTGTCGTCGGCAGGAACATACGCTTCTCCTCATCTATTGTGATGCTCCCGGGGGCCATATTGCAAGAAGCCGGCGCAGCTTCTCTGCGGAGGAAGGCTAATCGCATAAAAGAGGGGTGGAGGGAAGCCCCTCCACCCCGGTCGGATACTGTGTGGTTCGTCTGTCTCTAGTCGTCTTTGTCCTTGCCGTCTTTCTCCTTCTTTTCTTTGCATACGACCCTGGTCGTCGCCATGGCTGCGTCCGCGTCCGGGTCGCCGTCATTGACGGTGACGGTCCAGACGATGGTACTGGCCTCGGTCGGCATGAAGCCGGGGAAGGTGAACCTCCTCTCCTCATCGGGCGGCAGGCATATCTCGATGGTCTGGCTATAGACCTCGACATCGTTCTGCATGCCCGTTACGTTCGCCGAAGCGCATCCCCCGGTCTTTCCCTCGTTCTCGGCAACGAGCGAGGGCCTGATGGGATTAGGCTCTTTCGGCGGAGGACAGATATCGATCCTCGACTTCGCCTTGAACTCCTCGATATCGATATCGACCTGGGATGGGGAGGGAACGAACCCGGCGGCGGAGAGATCGAGATTCGCTGCCGGTTGCGCCGGATCGTTGCTCGAGACCGCAAGACATCCCGTGTCCGTACCGGCGTCAGCAGGCGTGTACGTCACGCTCAGGACGGTGTTCGTCCCCGGCGCTACGGTGATCGCCGGAGGAACAGCGGGCGACCAGCTGAACTCAGGGCTCGTACTGCTGCAGAGCGCGATGAGGCTGATCTCGAGCGGGGCGTTGCCGGTGTTCCTGATCTGGGTCGTCAGTGTGGCGGAGCCGCCTACCGCTACGGTGCCGAGGTTGAGTGATGCCGGCGAGAGCTGGAGTGCCGGCGCCTGCGGCGGCGGTGTAATGCCGCTGCCCGAGAGGTCGACGGCAATCGACGGGTTCGCCGGATCGTTGCTCGCGACCGTCATGGTCGACGAGAAGTTGCCAGCTGAAAGGGGAGCGAACGTCACCGTGAGGACTACCGGCGCTCCTCCTGCCGGTATCGAAAACGACGCCGGGGTGACGCTGAACGGCGTCCCTGCGGGAATCGAGACGTTCCCGGTGAGGAGAGCATTCCCGGTGTTCGCTACGGTCACGCTCTGCGCAGCCGTCGCTCCGGTCTGGACACTGCCGAAATCGACGGCAGCAGGCGTCACGGTGATGGCCGGCTGCTGCGGCGGAGGCGCTCCGAGACCATTGCCCGCAAGGGCCACATCCGCAGTGCCGCCGTTGCTCGCAACCGCCATGGTCGCAGAGAAAGCCCCAGCGGAAAGAGGCGCGAATGTCACCGTGAGGACCACCGGCGCTCCGCCTGCGGGGATCGAGAAGGAGGCGGGCGCCACGCTGAACGCCGCACCCGCGGGTATCGAGGCATTGCCGGTGAGCGTAGCGTTCCCGGTATTTGCTGCGGTCACCGTCTGCGTTGCTGTCATCCCCGCCTGGGTATCGGGGAAGGTGGTGCTCAGCGGCGATACGGAGAGGACCGGCTGAAGGACCTCGCCGGCGCCGGTCACATTCACATTCAGCGGCGATGCGGTAGTGGCGGCATTATGCGCCAGCGCTACACACCCTGCATCGGTCCCGGCGTCTGCAGGAGTATAGGTGACGGTAAGCGCCATGCTGCCGGCTGCGGGGACGGTAAACGCCGCAGCAGGCGAAGCGGTGTATTCGGTGCTCGTCCCTGCGCAGAGCGAGGGAGTAACGTTGAGCGGCGCGTTGCCCGCATTCGATATGGTGACATCCCGGGACGCATTGCTGCCGACAGTGACCGTGCCGAAGCTCAGGGCTGTAGGCGCTGCGCTGATCTGCGGCGCAGCCGGGGGCGCGCAGTCGGGATCGCTGAGATCGTAGAGAAGGTCGCCGTCGTTATCGAGACCCAGTGCGCTGACATCAGCGAGCCGTCCCTCAAACCCCGCAGCAGCGGGACTGCAGGGGTCGTTGACCCGCGTTGTTCCGCTGGTTGTACCGAGGGCTGCCGTATATACCGGCGGAAGCGTATCCTCTCTTCCCTGGGCGTCGCTGTGGCAGTCCGAACAGACGGCCGCTCCCGAGCGCTCGTGGTGCAGCCTGAGGCCGGCGCCGTCATGGCAGCCTGTGCAGGACCGGTTGAACGGCGCAGCCGCTGCCGAGAAGCCCAGAGGAACAGGGGAGCGTGACGCTCCCGAGTGGCAGGCGTTGCAGTTGTTGTTGAGCATGCCGGGAGGAGTCGCTGTTGACCCGTTCCTGTGCACGTTGTGCAGGCTCCCGGGCCATGCGGGATTCGAGGCTTTGGCTGCCGCGAGCGAGCTGTAGGTCGCGGCGAGGAAGTTGCCGTGACAATCCGCGCAGTTGCCGGTAGTGCCGTCCGAGGAGTATTGTTCAAAGGCCCCTGCGGGCGCTGTCCATGAGACCATCACCGCAAAGGCGATAACGGCGAGATAAAGAAGCGTCATTCTTCGCATGTGTCCCCCTTTGTTGAGAAGAGTTGTTGTACCCGCCCCCGGTCCGTCCTGCTCATCACCTCCTCCTTATCACCTTCTCTCTCCGGCGGAAGCCCCGGGAGCAGCGGCTTCCCGCCGGCGTGCTCACCCGGAGAGAGCGTTTTCCCGGCGGATCTGCACGCCTCTCTCTCGCGGGTACGAGGTATGATGCACGATGAAGATTAAAAGGCGATTAAACTGCGATTAGAATTTATTAATGGTGAACGAGCGTCGGAGCGGGCCCTCTGCTACTCTGGAAAGCTGTTATAATAGGGGAGTGTTCAGGGCGCCTGCATCGATATCTCTCTCGAGCAGCTCCGGGGAAAAATACCGCACGCCATGATTGAACTGACCGGCTACATAAAGATATTCACCACCCTCCTGGCGATCGTGAACCCGCTCGGGACCATTCCGCTCTTCGTCAGCCTCACCAGCAGCATGACCGAACAGGAGCGCAACCGCATCGCGCGCACCACGAGCGTCGCCGTGGCGCTGATACTGACGGTGGCTGCCCTGATCGGCAAGCCGCTTCTGAATTTCTTCGGCGTCAGCGTCGCTTCGTTCAGGGTCGGCGGCGGGATTCTCCTGCTGCTCATGGCGGTCGCCATGATGCAGGCGAAGCGGACGAGGAGCAAGCAGACCCCCGAGGAGGCGGTCGAGGCCGAGGAGAAAGAGAGTATCGCTGTCGTGCCGATCGCCATTCCCCTCCTGGCAGGACCCGGCGCGATATCGACCGTGATCATCTATGCGGATGCGTCATTCGAGCCGGTGCATATCAGCCTGATCATCCTGAGCAGCATGCTGGTGGCGCTGCTTACCTGGGGAGCGCTGAAGCTCGCCTGCCCTGCCAGCAGAATCATGAGCAAGACCGCGATCAACATCGCGACCCGCCTGATGGGCCTGCTCCTCGCCGCCATAGCGATCGAGTTCATTGCCGAAGGACTGCTCCAGTTGCTGCCGGGATTATCCGCATAGGGGTAATAAGCAGATCCCTACCCGTAGCACAATTCAGAAGAAGTGCAGTCGTCTCCTTATTCCCTCTCACCTTTGGAGCAAGGCGGCGAGTGCGTGCTCTTTCCTGCAATAATCATAGGGAAGTGTTGCAGGTGTCGGAGATGTCCGCAAAGGCGCCATGCCATCTGCGGAGTATTCTTCCTAATAGACCGGAGAGGGGTGATGGTAGCATCGCGGACTTTTTCTGGAAGTCCGCAGATTCAAAGGGTCGTAAAAATTGAAGACGACTCACAGAAAGTCGCAGCACAGCGCATTTTGATGTGTCTGATAGTTTTAAACGGAAATCAAAACCAGTCGATTCTCGTTTGTACCTGCTACCGCACAATAGTGCATCCCTTATTGACTGCGGATTTCTAAAATCAGTCTCCTTGGCTTCAGGAATGTCACTGCCCTATTCCCCTATCTTTGTACCATGATTGGGTCGTCAGCACACCAGGGCCCTCAGCAAAAGATTGCTCAAAACTTGACTTTAATTGTTCAAAACATATAATAAAGTTTATTGTAAAATTGTAATAAAGATCACAAGCTGGCACATCAACAATTTGGCTGACTCTTGCCCATCTGGGCGGAAGGAGGGGCTATGCAAGCTACCAAGGAATTCAACGAGAATAAAGTTCTCGACGATTTCAAAAAGCTCTCGAAGGAGCGCAAGAAGGAGGTTGCCGACTTTGTGGCCTATCTGAAGGCCAAGGAGGAAGTGGAGGCCACCAAGGAAATTCTCAGCGACAAAGACTTTTTAAAAAGCATTATGAGGGGAGATGAGGATTTGAAGGCGGGCCGGGTTAAGAAATGGTCCGAGGTCAAGGAAAATGTATGAAATCCTGGTTTCTCATGAAGCGGACAAGCAGTACAAGAGACAGGACAAAGATACCAAACGCAGGCTAAATAAGTGCATCGATGAGCTCAGCAAAGACCCACTCTCCGGCTCCCATATCAAGAAACTCCACGGCGACCTGAAAGGGAAATACCGATACAGAATGGGAGACATCAGAATCGTCTATGCAGTCAATGTCAAGAGCAAGACTGTCGAGATAGTATCGATCAAGAGCAGAGGAGACGTGTACAAAAGATAACTTGTCTTTCAGGCCTCTTGCTATGCCAATCGCGATGGATTGGCTTTTTATTTTATCCCGCCGCTATGCCTATCTGAACAGATCGGAATTTTCAATATTGAGAAATATTTAAAAGATGTGGCAGGCAAACTTCACCGATGAAGCAAAACCGACCCTCTTTTTGTAATCCGCACCTTTTTGTAACCTAACCTCAGTAAAGAGCCGCAACGCTCTTTTCTATTAATCCATTTACTAAAAAGAGAAAGGATAAAAACGGTTGCTATCTCTAATAAAAATAAATCCCTGGAGAAAGGGCAATAAGCAAATGTTTGAGAGACAGAAACTGAGGAAGCGGCTACAAAAAGCTGCAGCGTAAAAACCGGACATTTCTATTTTGGTAAAAATAGGACATTTCTAAATTGGCTCGACACGCAAAAGCAGCTGTGTTGACTTTTTCGGGATGCGGGAGTAAGGTATATTCACATAGCAGCCGAGATCCATTCAAGGAATGGATGCGGGGGACCCAACCGTAGGGGCGTATTCCTGATGCCTGATGAAGGATAGGGCACTTCCAAGCCCGAGCCCGACAGCTAACCTCGTAGGCGTGTGGAAGGGCATAGGTCAGAAACGTAACCGCAGCCATGCCTGCGGTTTTTTTGTTCGTCTGCCTGCCCTCTAAGGAGGATGGCGGACTATGCTTCAGCGAGAACTCGCATTCAAAGGCATCATCAGGTCTCTCGGACTTGTCTTCGGCGATATCGGAACCAGCCCCATTTATACCATTACCGTTGTCTTTCTGCTTCTGAAGCCCACGGAGGCCCATGTCATCGGCGTACTTTCCCTCATCTTCTGGACCATGATAATACTGGTTACCCTGGAGTATGCCTGGCTTGCCATGAGCCTGGGGAAGAAAGGCGAAGGCGGTACCATAGTGCTCAAGGAAATACTGGTGCCGATGCTCAGATCGGGCAGAAAAATCGGCTTCGTCACGCTCCTTTCGTATATCGGAATATCGCTCCTCGTCGGCGATGGGGTGATTACGCCTGCAATCAGCATTCTGAGTGCAGTAGAAGGCCTGCTTCTTATTCCCGGCTTGGAAAAGACAGGACAGGAAACGCTTATCGTAATAGCCGGTGTTATCGCGATAGCTCTCTTCTCCATTCAACGCAAAGGAACCGAGAAAGTTGCCGGAGCCTTCGGCCCCCTCATGATCCTGTGGTTTTCATCGTTATTCATTTCGGGAATTGTATCGATAGTCCAGGTCCCTTCGGTGATCAAGGCAGTGAACCCCCATCATGCGGTCAACTTCCTTGCAGGAAACGGTGTCGCGGGATTCTTTGTGCTCTCCGAGGTTATCCTCTGTGCGACCGGTGGAGAGGCGCTCTATGCAGATATGGGGCATCTGGGGCGTACGCCTATTGTCAGGGCATGGTATTTCGTCTTTGTTGCGCTGGCGGTCAACTATTTCGGCCAGGGTGCGTTTCTCATCCAGCATCCCGGTGCGAAGAATGTTCTCTTCGAGATGATATTCCATGAGGCACAACTCCTCTATGTGCCTTTCCTCCTTCTCAGCATTACGGCTACGGTAATCGCCTCGCAGGCGATGATCAGCGGCATGTTTTCCATCTTTTACCAGGCGATTACCACGCATGTAATGCCCTTGTTCAAGGTGGACTACACCTCTACCGAACTGAGATCGCAGATCTACATAGGATCGGTAAACTGGTTCCTGCTCATCTCGGTGCTGTTTGTCATGGTAGAGTTCCGGGAGTCCCACCGCCTTGCGGCGGCATACGGACTTGCGGTTACCGGCACGATGACCCTCACCGGTATTATGATGACCTGGATATTCTCTTTGAGAAAAAATATCGCGAGAGCGGGCATTTCCCTGCTGGTGACCTTTGCGGATAGCGCCTATCTTGTCTCGAACCTGTACAAGATCCCCCACGGTGGCTACTGGTCGCTTGTCATCGCGATCATTCCGTTCAGTATCATCATGGTCTATACCTTGGGACAAAAGCGTCTCTACAGGGCGCTCAAGCCCATGGCCCTTCCCGTCTTCCTGGAGGAGTATACCCGGCTTTACAAAGGTGCGAGCAAGATCAAGGGGACGGCGTTGTTTTTTGCCCGCGATATTCAGAGGGTGCCTCCTTATATCGTTACTACCATGTTCACCAACGGTATCATGTACGAAGATAACATTGTCGTATCGATTGTCAGAAGGGACGATCCCTTCGGCGTTGCCGGCTACTTCAAAGCATGCTATGCCGAGGGACTGCGCGCCTTCGAGATACAGCTCGGCTATATGGAAGTGGTGGACATCGAGGAGATACTCAATGATGCCGGTATCGATGAAAAGGCCGTTTTCTATGGTCTTGAAGATATCACGACGAGGAACGTTGCCTGGAAGATATTCTCGATTTTCAAGCGATTGACTCCCGCTTATGTCCAGTTCTACAAACTTCCGTCGGACAAGCTGCACGGCGTCATCACAAGGGTCGGAATGTGACAGGGCCGGCATTCCGGGAATGTGCAGGTGAAAAGGGATATGCGAGAACTGAAGCCTCTGCACATCTGCCCCGCTGGGTAAACGGAAGGGCCTGCTCGCGGCGGAACAGCTCTCTGCTTGAACGTATTCAGGATTAGCTTTATTCTTTACAGTAGAGGAGTCACTATGTGCTGTATTCTTTCGGGGAGTTTTAGGAGCGTGCGGGCCGGTGGAGCGGCGGCCTGCTGTATTGATCCTTTAAACGAAAGGAGGCGTTTATGGCGACTGCTGAGAAGCTGGATATCAGGAGCTACTGCGACACGGTGTACAATGAGCTCACGGCCATGAGGTCGAAGCTGCAGGAGCTCATCGACAACACCGAGCAGGTAGAAGACATTCCCCAGGTCGAAAATGTGGTGAAGACCCACGCGGCCCATCTGCATGATATCATGGGGATGATCGACTGGAAGATGCAGATCCTCACCAAGGCCTGTCCCGCGGACTGGACAAAGTACCCCGAAGGCGCCGAGAGAGAGGTGCATGTGAAAGAGCCCGATGCGTCCTTGAAAGAGCAGGTGGCCCTCGGCGAGGTGGGCGGGTAAGTCCCGCGGCGGGCATGTTTCCCTTCTGCCGAGACGGCGCTCTTGCAGTGCGCGGTAAAGAGTGGTAGAGTCTATAAAGCTGCGTACCGTGCATGCACCAGGCGGCGTTGCCGCCGTCGTATGACAGGATACCGAAGGAGGACGGCATGGCAGAGGGGAGTGTCTACAAGATCATCGAGCTCGTCGGGACGAGCACCGAATCCTGGGAAAAGGCGGCAGCCACCGCTGTCGAAACGGCTGCGAAGACCCTGCAGGACCTTCGCATCGCCGAGGTGTCAGAGCTGGATATGCAGCTCGAGGGCGGCAAGGTTGTCGCATACCGGGCGAAAGTGAAGGTGTCGTTCAAGTACCATCATAAGGGCCAGTAGCGAGCCGGAGCATACCGCTGGCACGAGGAGGGGAGGGAGGTCTGATCAACGGGCCTCCCTCCCCTGTCTTGAAATACGGCGACCCGAGCCGGTAACATACCTCTGCCGATGTCTTTACAGGGATATCATACAGGTGCGCGATAGGCCATGGACCGCTTTGTCTGCAGAGAGTGCGGCTATACGGCTGCAGCGGCAGGTCCGTCAGGCGGCATAGCGCTCTGCCCGGAGTGCGGGAGCTCCTCCCTGCTGCACGCGCCTGGAACGGCCGACGCTCATTCCGGATCTCGATCCGAAGGGATCGCCGCCGGACGGCTGAACCTCCGGTTTACCGCCGCGGCAGGAGAGTACTTCAGGATCTGGATCGTCAATACCTTCCTGACGATAATCACCCTCGGCATCTATGCGGCCTGGGCAAAGGTGCGCAACCGGCGGTACTTCTACAAGAGCACGCTTCTCGACGGGCACTCCTTCGACTATACCGCAGACCCGAAGGCGATTCTCAAGGGCCACCTCCTCATCGCAGCGGGCGTGGGCCTCTACCATGCAAGCAATGCGTATAATCACCTCGTCAGTCTTGTCCTGGCTGGACTCTTTGCCCTGGTAGTGCCCCTGCTCGTTTACAAATCGCTCAGGTTTTTCACCCATAATTCTGCGTACCGGAACATCCGATTCCGCTTTTCGGGAACGCTCGGCGAGAGCTACATGACCTATATGCTCATCCCGCTGCTCATTCCCTTCACCGCGGGGCTGATCTTCCCCTACTGGGCGTTTCGCAGGAAGAGCTACTTCTTCGGCAACCTGGCGTATGGCGCTGCGAGCGCCTCGTTCCGGGGCAGGCCGGGACCGTTTTACAAAATGTATATCGCCTTCGCGCTCGCCGTCTTCGCACTGCTGGTGATGGGCGGCTTTGTGATGGTGAGCATCATGCCCCTCGTGAGCGATCTCCTCTCGTTCGACCGGCAGGGCATGCAGAACACCGCCGCTCTCATTCCCGTAATCATTATCCTTTCGACGATCGTCCTGGGCGTCTCCTTTCAGCAGGTCATCTATGCCTGGGCGACCAATTACTGCCTGGAGCATACGCAGCTCGGCCCCCTGCGTTTCGAAGGAGCGCTGAAAGCGTCGCGGCTCCTCTGGATAACCCTTACCAATATCCTCGCCATCATGCTCTCGCTGGGACTGCTCATCCCCTGGGCGAAAGTCCGGCGGCTGCGGTATATCCTCGAAAAGGTGACGGTTATCCCTGGGCCCGGCCCCGGGCTCGACGACTTCACGGCTGCGGCTGAAGCCGGCGAGACCGCCTACGGCGAGGCCGCGACCGATTTCTTCGACATCGAGATCGGGTTATGATCACCTTTCACGCATCCTACTTCGACGGAAAGAGCTCCAAGGCGTCTCCGGCGACGGTCGCCTTCACCGGGACATCGCTCTATGTGCGGCTGGACCACTCGACCGTATCGTTTTCGGCGCCGGTCAGGGACTGCGTCATAATGCCTCCTCTCGGGAATACCTCCCGTACGATCACGCTCCCTGACGGTGCGCAGATCGAGACCGGCGACCTCGCGGCTGTGGCCGGCCTGGAGCGCTATGCCGGCAGGAACCTGGCGATGCGTCTCGTCAGCGCCCTCGAGACCCGCTGGAAAGCGGTTGCCGCTGCGCTCGCAGGGCTCGTCATCTTCCTCTGGGCGTTCTACAGCATCGGCATTCCTTTTCTCGCGAAGAAGATCGCCTACTCCGTTCCCTCCCCGATAGCCGAGACCGTCAGCCGGCAGACCGTAAAACTGCTCGATCAGCAGCTCATGCGGCCCACCGAGCTCCCGGAGAAGAAGCGCGACGAGCTCCACCGTATCTTCATCCGGCTGGCGAAGAGCAAGGACCAGGGTATAGATTACCGTCTCGAATTCCGGAAGAGCCCCCACCTGGGACCGAACGCGATCGCCCTGCCGTCGGGCATCATCGTGGTGACCGATGAGCTGGTGCAGCTCTCCGAGAACAGCCGGGAGCTGGAGGGAGTGCTGCTCCACGAGATGGCGCATGTGGAGCAGCGCCACGGCCTCCGGAGCGTCATCCAGAACGCCGGCGCCTTCGTCATCGTCTCGATCCTCGTCGGGGATGTAACCTCGATCACCTCCCTGGCCGCGTCGCTGCCGACGCTCCTGGCCCAGTCGGGCTACTCGAGGGAGTTCGAGCGCGCAGCCGATAAAAGCGCGGCGCTCTCCTTTATCCAAAAAGGCTGGAGCACCAAGCCTATGCAGGACATGCTCGTGCGCATTGCAGAAGACGCCCCCCGTTTCCCGGGGCAGTCGGTGCTCTCGACGCATCCCATGACCGAAGAGCGCGTACGCTATCTGCAGGAGATCGAGAAGGCCGCAGCGAAGGGGAGGAGCGATGGTCGATCATAGCGGGGCGGCGGCCCTATGAAGTATCTGCCGTCGCAGCTTCTTTACTTGTTCCAGAGCAGGACTGCCCAGAGGAACATACGGCTGCTGGTACGGTTCCTCGCGCTCCTCGTGCTGCTCATTACGGTCTACAGCATACTGTTCCATATCATCATGGAGTACGAGGGCAGGAGCTACTCCTGGCTCACCGGCCTCTACTGGACGCTTACGGTCATGTCCACGCTCGGCTTCGGTGACATCACGTTTTCGAGCGACCTGGGGCGGCTCTTCTCTATCGTCGTTCTCGTTTCAGGGGTTGTGTACCTTCTGATCATGCTGCCCTTCACCTTCATCCAGTTCTTCTACGCACCCTGGCTCGAGGCCCAGTCGAGGGCGCGGGCCCCGCGGGAGCTGCCGCCGGACACCGCGGGGCATGTCATCCTCACGAACACCGATCCCATCTCGCTCAACCTCGCCAGAAAGCTGAGACAGTACCACTACCGGTACGCGCTCCTCGTCCCGGACCTCCAGCGGGCGCTGGAGCTCTACGACCAGGACTACCGGGTCGTCGTCGGCTACCTCGACGTTGCGGAGACCTACCGGCTGCTCCGTGCGGACCGTGCAGCCCTCGTGGTCGTGAACAACGACGACATGACGAGTACCAATATCATATTTACCATCAGGGAGCTCTCCGGCGATGTTCCGATCGTGACGAACGCGGACCATGACGACTCCCTCGACATCCTCCAGCTCGCAGGGGCCACCCATGTCTTCCAGTTCACGAAGATGCTCGGCGCCTCGCTGGCCCGGCGTGCGCTCGGGGTGAGCATGCGGGCGAATGTCATCGGCAGGTTCGGCAGGGTCCTCATTGTCGAGGCCCCGGCGATGAGGACTCCCTTCGAAGGAAAAACTATCGCCGAGAGCAGGCTCCGTGAACTGACTGGGATGACCGTCGTGGGTATATGGGAGCGGGGGAGGTTCGAGGCGCCGGCTCCCCCTGCCCGTATCAGCGCGACCTCGGTGCTCGTGCTCGCAGGGTCGGAAGAGCAGCTCGGCAGATATGACGAACTGCTGGAGGCCTCCCGGGGCCGCCGGCTCACCGGCCTTGTCCTGATCCTCGGCGGAGGGAGGGTCGGAAAGGCTGCTGCTGCTGCGCTCGAAGAGAGGGGCGTCAGGTACCGCATCGTCGAGAGCAGCCCGGCCCTGGTCGAAGACAGCAGGCACTACGTGCTCGGCAGCGCCGCGGACATCAACACCCTCGCGAGGGCAGGCATCGACGAGGCCTCCTCCGTCTTCATCACGACCCACGATGACGATATCAACATCTATCTCACCATCTATTGCAGGAAGCTGAGGCCCGATATCCAGATCATCAGCAGGGCTACCCTGGAACGGAACATCAGCAAGCTCCATACCGCAGGGGCCGATCTCGTGATGTCCTATGCGTCGCTGGGCGCGAACACGATCATCAATATCCTGAGGCCGAACGAGGTCCTGATGCTCGCCGAGGGGCTCAACGTCTTCAGGGTGCCGGTTCCTCCCTCCCTGGCGGGCCTTCCTCTCCGCGAGACGGGGATCAGGGAAAAGACCGGCTGCAGCGTGGTGGCGATACATTCAGACGATGAGGACAGGCTCAACCCCGATCCCGCAACGCCGCTCGGGCAGAAGGACGAGCTGATCCTGATAGGCACGGTGGACGCGGAGATAGCCTTCATCGAGACCTTCCCGCAGAAAGAGCGGACGGCCCGGTAGCTTCCGGCGTCCTGTAACGTATTTCAGTGATCCACGCTGCCGGGACAGCAGTCGAGGCGGAAATTCCGACCGCCCACTCCTCAGCTATAAGATATATTAATTTAAATTATAATATTGCCTATAAAAAATCTATTCGCCCGACGTGATCAGTTACTTTTTGTAACACTTTTTAGTATTTTTCATTTATACTTAGCAGTAAGGGGGGCTGATCGGGGGACCCCGGTATGGCTGGTAAGCAATGGTCGGATCATATCGCGGACGATTAAACGTCCGCGTCAACGGGAGGATGAGTATGAGTAAGAGAGGATGGATTGTCACCTTTGCCGGAATGGGACTGAACCTGGCTCTCGGTATCCTGTACGCCTGGAGCATGTTCAGCAAACAGCTCACCGAGGCAGTAGAGAAGGGCGGGTTCGGATGGACGAAGACAGAGGCCACGCTGCCCTACACGGTCTCTATCATCTGCTTCGCGCTCATGATGGTGCCCGCCGGCCGCCTTCAGGACCGCTTCGGCCCGCGCATCATCGCCACCATCGGCGCGCTCCTCTGCGGCGTCGGTCTCATCGTGGCGAGCTTCGGCAGCCCCGAGTCGATTATCCCCGCGATCATCGGCTTCGGCGTCCTGGCAGGCACCGGCATCGGCCTCGGCTATGCGTCGGCGACCCCTGCGGCGGTGAAGTGGTTCCCGCCCGAGAAGAAGGGATTGATCACCGGTATCGTCGTGGCGGGTTTCGGTCTCGCGCCGGTGTACATCGCTCCCCTCTCGAAGTACCTCCTCGCAACGCACGGCATCAACAGCTCGTTCAGGATACTCGGCATCGCGTTCCTCCTGGTGACGGTCATCGCAACGCAGTTCATCAGGAATCCCAGGGAGCAGATCGGGCAGTACAAGGTGAGGGGCGCGCAGGCTCCTGCCCTTGCCGGCAATCTCACCTGGCGCGAGATGCTGAGGACGCCGGCATTCTATTCTCTCTACATCCAGTACGCCTGCGCCGCGACCGCGGGGCTCATGATCATCGGCCACCTCGCGAAGATCGTAGCCGTTCAGTCCGGCAACACGATCAGCATCGGCTTCCTCTTCGTCGCCCTGCTCGCCGTCTTCAACGCAGCGGGCCGCATCGTGGCGGGCATCGTCTCGGACTATATCGGCAGAATCGTGACGCTCGCCTTCGTCTTCATCATGCAGGCCCTGGTCATGGCCTTCTTCTCGCAGTTCAGCACCATCACCGGCTTCATGCTCGGCTCGGCGATGGTGGGCTTCAACTACGGCGCATGCCTCTCGCTCTTCCCGGCCACCACGGCGGACTACTGGGGCACCAAGAACCTCGGGCTGAACTACGGCATCCTCTTCACGTCCTGGGGAGTCGGCGGCGTCTTCGGCCCGATGCTGGCGGGCGCTATCGCCGATGCCACCGGCTCGTACGCAATGGCCACGTATATCGCGAGCGGGCTCCTGATCATTGCAGCGTTCATGGCGATGCTCAGCTATGTCACTATCTCCGTGAGCCTGCCGAAGAAGCAGATCGTCATCTCCTTCGGACAGAAGGACGTGAAAGAGGCGGTCGAAAAGAGGGTCGCCGCAGTGGAGCTTTCTCCCGCAAAATAAATCAAAGAATAACGGCGACGGTCAGGAAAGGGGACGGTTCAGCGTGGACCGTCCCCTTTTTTCTTCACGCATCCGGGTTGCGCAGAGGCCGCCGATGGGGCACAATGTAAGTAAGAGACGATTCCCAGAGGAGGTCTGTCATGAAAGTAATCATCATCGGAGCGACCGGGACCATAGGCCGGGCAGTCACCGAGGCCCTCGCGGACCATCACATCGTGGTGCGCGTGGCGCACACGAGGGGCGAGTACCAGGTCGATCTCGCCTCCCCCGCCTCGATACAGCGGCTCTACGAGGAGGTCGCCCCCTTCGACGCGGTCGTCTGCGCCGCGGGCCGGGCGAGGCTCGCCCCGCTGGATATGCTCACGGACGAGGACTTCCGGTTCTCGCTCTCGAACAAGCTGATGGGCCAGGTCAATCTGGTGCGCCTGGGGGTGCGCTATATCAGCGATAACGGCTCCTTCACGCTCACCAGCGGCGTGCTCGCCCGGGAGCCCATGCCGGGCAGCAGCGCTATCAGCCTGGTCAATGCGGGCCTGGAGGGTTTCGTCCGCGCCGCCGCGCTCGAGATGCCGCGCGGCATCCGCATAAACGCGGTAAGCCCCCCGTGGGTGAGGGAGACGCTCGAGGCTATGGGAAAAGACGCTGCGAACGGAATGCCGGCGGTCATGGTAGCCGAGTCATACATAGCGAGCGTCGAGGGCAGGCGCAACGGCGAGGTCGTCGACCCGAGGGCCCTCAGCTTCCAGAAAGCGGGAGCGTGACGGTTCAGCACAGAGGCCTGAAAGAGAAAAGCCTGTCCGCATAAGGACAGGCTTTTCTCTTTATTGAGGCTGCCACTCCAGCAACCCCTCTTTCCTGTGGTTGGCAGGACAGGTGGCTTTGTGCCATACGGTTGCCCGTACTTTACCTTGGTTCGGAGTGGCAGTTCGTATGCTTTGATTAAAACTTATCACGAGAGCTCTATGCTGTCAACATATTTTTTCTCGTATAATCTCTCCATCGATTCATAAGTCGAAACAGCTTGAAATCTAATCGATACGAACAAAGACTGAGGGACAGCGCCTGCTATTTATATCTGCATTCACCTTGCGGGAAGAAGGGTGCCTCTAATCGTCAAGAGCCGCAGCCGTCGCCTGGTCGCGGAGGGGCTCCCAGGGGAGCGGGGAGCCTCCCTTGGGCGTAACAGTGCCGCTGATCCTGTTTCCTTCGACCTTGCCGCTGAAGCGGGCAGGCGTCTTCAAGCCGCGCAGCCGGTCCTTGACCGTGAAGCTCAGCTCGTCTCCTTTCAGCTGGACATCATGGACCGCTATCCTCTCCGCTCCCGCAGCGAGGGCGCCGGTAACGTTCTGAAACTTCTGCTTCAGCGTGAGCGTATAGGCATCCTTTCCCGTTCCCCACTGCCACGTGCCCCCCACATTCGCCGGGATTACCCAGTAATAGACATTGTGGCCCTCGACCGTTACCTTCCGGTCCGGCTTCCAGTCGTCCATGTCGTGCTCGTGGGAGACGACGCGGGTGCCGGGTTTCAGGTCTCTCAGGAGCTTGGGCCTCAACCTGATGTTTACGTCATCATACAGGAAGAGGGTGACGACGGTGGCACTGCTTATGTCCACATTGAAGAGATCGCCTCGGATGAACGCCACTCTATCCTGCACACCGGCCTTCCGCGCATTCTCCCTGCTTTCCTCGATGCGTTGGGGATCGAGATCGATGCCGGTACTGCGCACGCCGTATTTCTTTGCAGCGGTAATGACGATGCGGCCGTCGCCCGAGCCGAGGTCGAAGAGCGTATCGGTCTTCGTCACGCCGCCGAGGGAGAGCATCGTTTTGACTACCGCAGGGGGTGACGGATCGTAGCGCACGTCGAGTCGGGGGCTGTCGTCGACCTTTGCAGGTGAGGAGCCCAGGGCAAGGGTGAGCGGCGGGGGCTGCGCGGCGAGAGATTCGCCGGCGCCCTGGGCTGTTCCCCCTGCCGTGACGAAAGCGATAATCAGTGACAAGACGGCGCCATACCGGTTCATTATAAAATTCTATAGCATATTCGCTCCGCAGGCAATCACTCCATAGTGCGGGCAGGAAGGGCTGGTATGGTATAATTACCCATTGTCGTGAAGCAGCGGCGCTGTTCTGCGGGCAGCGCGGCAGAGGGTAAAAACGCGGTAAAGATGTCAGAAGTGAGTTTCTATGCATGTTTTTTTACGCACCTGTTTCTTTCTTGTCGCTGTCCATTCGGTTTTCCTGTTCGCTCCCCCTCACACCCCTGCATCGTCACCTGACGGGAGCGCATCGCTCCTCGACACCTATCGTGCTGTCGAGGCAAAGCTGATCCAGAACCATTTCGGCATCCCCCTTCACCTCGAGTCTTCCGAGGGCAAGGGCCTTCTGCATGTCGAGGTCTACAGCGTCATCGACCATCCCTTCGAGGCGGTACAGTCGGCGCTCGAGGCGCCTGCCAACTGGTGCGATATCGTGCCGCTCCATACGAGTATCGGCATCTGCACCTACGCGAAGGCGGACGGCGCTTCGCTGCTGACGTTTTACGGCGGGAAAAAGGCGGTCAGCCGTCCTGAAGAGGCGTATCAATTGAGGTACCGGTATCGCGTGCGTGCAGCCCGGCCCGGCCACTTCGCTGCGCTCCTCGCTGCGGACGAAGGGCCGCTGAACACGAGAGACCACCGGCTGGAGATCGAGGCTGCTCCCTTGCAGGAGGGGAAGACCTTTGTGCGTTTCAGCTGCAGCTACCGGTATGGGAGGCTCGCGCAGGTGGCGATGAAAGGCTATTTCGCGACGGTCGGGAGGCACAAGATCGGGTTCAGTGCCGCCGGCGCCGACCGGCAGGGAAACCCTGTCTACGTGAACGGCATGAAAGGGGCGATCGAGCGCAATGCGATGCGCTCGTATCTTGCGATACTGGCGTACATGGACACGCTCCGGTTCTCCGCAGAGCAGCGGCTGGACCAGCGGCTCAACCGCTGGTACGACCTGAGCGAACGCTACCGGGAACAGCTCCATGAGGTCGAGAGGGGCGAGTATATCACGAACAAGAAAAAGGGGTATAAGGCCCAGTCGGCGCTTCAGGGAGGGCTGCCTCACTGAGAGGCGTGCTGTTCTCTCTCGGGGGCGTCCTGGCCCTCGGGCTTCTGCCACTCCTCCCCGTACACATACCTCTCGCCGTCGATCTCTACCTCGATGCGTCCGGAACCGGTCCGGGGACGATCGGCAACAGGCTTGTCGGGGCTCTCGAAGATGAAGCTGCCCTTCGGAATCAGCCGTATCACCCGGTAGTCCTCGTCTATGAAGTAGCTGAAGTCCGTGAAGAAGGAGGCCCCCAGGAGGTTCTCGGTGGACGAGGGGATGTAGGCGACATCGTATTTCCACTTCTTGATGGTTCCGGCCTGAATGGAGTTGAGCGTGATCAGGTAGCCCTCGACGATACCGCCTGCGGTGTGCGACTGGAGCTTCCGGTTGGTGTTGATCCCGGTAATGCCGAGGCGCTGCAAGGCCTCGCTGTTGAGCACGACGCTGTTGGCTCCGGTATCGAAGACGAGCTCGATAGGTATTTCGTTTATCCGCACGGTGACATATTTGAGACCGCCCCGCTGGGTAAACGGAAGGGCCTCGTCAGCCGGTGCGCTCGCCGGGACGATCAGGGCGGCAAGGGATACGGCAAGAAAGATGACGGCGGTCACGGAGAGCCTGGCGATCATAACGTCCCCCTGATGAGGTCGAATGGTATATGCATTTTACCATGCTGCGGGAAGCAATGAAAAGCGGCGGCGTCCCTGATCAACCCCCGCGTGGACAGGGGGACTTCCGAGGGCCTGTCCCTCTAAGGGGCACAGTGGAATATCTGGGCGGGGAGGAGATTCAGGGGCTCGAAGCTGCGCGTCACGTTCGAGAATATCCGCCGCAGGTCGGGCAGCGCCTTGGAGGAGAATTGGTAGAGCAGCAGCGCGCCCTCGGGATGGAGCGCCCGGTGCGTGCTGCAGAGGATTTCCTCGCGCTCGCGGTCCCGGATCGTACTGAGGGGAATGCCCGAGATTACGTAGTCCGCACTGAGGAGCCCCCGGGAAGCGAGCACCTTTTCGACCTCGGCGGCCGAGTCGTGGACTACGTTCAGCCGGGCATCGCCGAAGGTGCAGCGCAGGAACGTGACGAACTCCGGATTCGTCTCCAGGGCTATCAGGAGCGCATCCCGCCGCATGAGGCGCAGTATCTCGCCGGTGAAGGTCCCGACGCCGGGGCCGTATTCCACGATCACCCGCGCCTGGTCCCAGTTGATTTCCCGGAGAAGGCGCTCGACGAGAAAGCGCGAGCTCGGTATGAGAGAGCCGAGCATCCTGGGATGGCGGAAAAAGTTTTTGGCGAACAGAGCCCATTGTTCGCGACGGCATGAAGGGCGAGAAGATTCTTCTGACATGGCATTTTCCCTGCTGACGTTTCGGATTTGGTGATATCGGGAATGCTGTGCAGCCGGTTTGCAATAAGCGTTACCGCCGCTGCCGTTACCGTGGAGCGGCTATCGGTATACTACTTCAAGGATACCAAATTTTTCGGCGAGGCGAAACAGGCGCGGGGACCTGGAAGAACCCCTGCTTCATGAGAGGCGGTGCGGCTGTCCTTTCTCCTCGTCGACATAACGCCGTATCTCGGCGATGAATGCATCCCCGTACCGTTCGAGCTTGGCGTCGCCCACGCCGCTGATCGTCCTCATGGCCGATTCCGTAGTAGGGAAGCGTCTGCACATCTCCTGCAGTGTCTTGTCCGAAAAGATGATATAGGACGGCACCTGCTGCGCGTCCGCAAGTCTCTTCCGCAGGCTGCGGAGGCGCTCGAAGAGCGTCTGGCTGTATTCCCCGGACCCGGCGATCTTCTCCTTCGGCGCCTTCGTCTTCGTTTCTTCCTTTCTCAAGGCGGTGATCGATGCCCTGCCGAAGAGGATGTCCGAGCCTTTCCTGGAGATCTTCAGCACCGGGTAGGGATCGCCCTCCTGAACGAGCGCTTCCTGCGCGAGGAGCTCGTCCGCGAGGGTCCTCCAGTAGCGTTTGTCCTTGTCTCTGCCTGCGCCGTAGGTCTTGATCTCGGTATGCCTCAGCTCGCGGATGCGTTTTGTGTCCGCGCCGGTCACGATATCGACGATGTGGCCGATACCGAACCGCTGCCCGGTCCTCGAGACCGCGGACATGAGGATCTGCGCGTCGGTGGTGATATCGACCTGCTCGACCCTGCCGGTGCAGATATCGCAGGCGGCGCACCCGTCATGGGGATACTCCTCGCCGAAGAACCCGAGGAGCTGCTTTCTCCTGCATACGTTGTGCGCCGCGTACCCGACCATCTGGTTCAGCTTATCGAGCGCGATGGAGCGCTCGCGGTCGTCGGCTATACTGTCGATGAAGTAGCGGATCTTGGGGATGTCGCCCCTCCCGAAGAAGAGGAGGCAGCGGGCGGCGCCGCCGTCCCGGCCCGCGCGTCCGGTCTCCTGGTAGTAGCCCTCAACATTCTTGGGGAGATCGGCGTGGACGACGAAGCGCACATTCGATTTATCGATGCCCATGCCGAAGGCGATGGTCGCGACGACCACCTGGACCTCGTCCCTGTTGAAGGCTTCCTGGTTTTCTTTCCGCTCCTCGGCGGAGAGGCCGGCGTGGTAGGGCAGGGCGGCGATCCCTTTCGACCGCAGGAGCTCGGCCGTCTCCATCACCGCATCGCGGGTCGTCCGGTAGACGATCCCCGATTCGCCGGGGCGCTCTTTGAGGAAGTCGAGTAGCTGCGCTCCCACGTTCGCTTTTGCTTTTACCTCGTAGAAGAGGTTGGGACGGTTGAAGGAGGCGCGTACGATATGCGGCCGCCTGAGGCCGAGCTTCCCGATGATATCTTCCTGTACTTTTTCGGTAGCGGTGGCGGTAAAGGCCGCTACGGGCACTTCCGGAAACATCTCCCTGATGAGCGAGAGGCCGAGATAGTCCGGCCGGAAGTCGTGGCCCCACTCGGAGATGCAGTGGGCCTCGTCGATCGCAAAGAGGGAGATCGCGGCGGTCTTCAGCCGTTCGAGGAAGTGCTGCATCGCGAATCGCTCGGGGGCGATATAGAGCAGCGTGAGCCTGCCGTACTTGAGCAGGCGATAGACATCGGCGACCTCGTCGGCAGCGAGCGAGCTGTTCATGAAGGCCGCCGGTATTCCGTTGGCGACTGCCGCATCCACCTGGTCCTTCATCAGCGAGATGAGGGGGCTGATCACGACCGCGGTGCCGTTCATCACCGCTGCCGGGAGCTGGTAACAGAGGGACTTGCCGCCGCCGGTGGGCATTACGGCGAAGACATCCCTGCCGTCGAGGATATTCCTGATGATCGGTTCCTGGTTCGGACGGAACGTCTCGAAGCCGAAGACGGTCTTCAGGGTATCCTTCAGAGTATCGGGGGGAGGGGATTCAGGATGTCTGCTGCCCGGGGCCATGCTCCCTTATTCTACCACAGAGGGGGAGGCGGGCAGAAAAAAGCCTGTCCGGCAATGGACAGGCCTTTCTTTTGTCAGGCTGCCTGGTTATCGCGCGGCAGCGGCGGCGGCGATCTTTCCTTCACGTACCGCCTTGTCGAACAAGAACTGGGCGCTCTCTTTCGAGAGGTCGAACTGCTGCGCGATCTCCTCGTAGCTCGCACCGGGATATTTCCCGACAAACTCTGCTACCGAGAGCTCCATAGTATTGAGCCACTCCTCGAAGAGCCCGCGGAGCTCGGGCGTTCCATACGGTTCCTGCTTACGGGACTCGGCCAGTCCCGCCATCATCTTCCGTCACCGTTCCATCTGGTCGCTGCCGAGCATCTTCCCCTTCATCGTGTCCATTGCGGAGGGAAGGCGCTTTCGTGCTGCCGAGAGCAGGGCGCCGCCGATGGCGAGCGCTGCCGCCGATTTGAGTCTGCCCATGGTGACCTCCTGTCGGTTGGTGTGGGTCCATAATGAGGTGATTCCTATCCTGCCGCCGGTTACGGGCCCTTCGCGGAGGCTGCCGCCTTCCTTTCAGGACCGAGGAGGGCGCGCAGCTCACCGGGAAGCTGCCCGGCCACTCCCTGCAGCGTCTCGGGCGAGACGAGCTCCGGGAGCACGGAGAGCACCGTGCGGACATGGTTCTCCGCCTCGGGGAACGTAATCTCTTCCCTGTCGACCACGCGCTGAATGAACTCCGTGAGGTCGAAGGACTGGGCGGTGTTGTTCTGCATTACCGCATCCCTGATATGTGTCGGCAGCTCCCGCGCAAGGCCGATGGCCCGGGCCTCGGTCAGATGCTCTCCGAGCACCTCGAGCACCGCGCTCGCCGCGCGCTCGGCAACGCCGAAGCGGTCGATCTGCCCGGACTCCTGAATGAGCTTTATGAACGCATCGTATTCCACAGGACTCCTCCCTTCGCGCGTTATGCCGGATCCTTCCGGCGTATGCACTGCCTCCCGTATACTTCCAGTTTAAAGCCAATCCCATGTACCCTCAAGCCTCGACAGCGATCGTACTCCGGGTCCTCTTTCATCTCCGGTGAGGTAGAATAGGGGAGGAGGACGATATGACAGAGCGAAACCGTTCCGGAGATACCGGCGAAGAGAGAGCAGATAAAGAGAGGCCCGGGGAGAACGATAAGGAAGAAGGCGGGGCGGGGCAGGGCGACGCGTGCCGGTGCAAGGAGGTCGCGGAGATGTCCCCCTTCGAGATGCTCAAGCTTATGCTGCGAGACCTCGCCTTCTGGAAGAAGGATAAGAGACCGAAGTAGGCGTTGCGTCCGGCATGCAGTACACGCCGGTCCTCACCCTTTTCCCGTGAGATAGTCGCCGAGCAGTCCCCTGCTGTGCTCGTCGTCGTGGCAGTAGATGCAGAGGTTCTCCCAGTTGGAGCCGTCGGGAGGGTTGTTCCGGTGGTTGCCGTCTTTGTGATGCACGGTGAGGAGATGCCGGCTCTTGGCATCGAACTCCCTGCCGCACTTCGCGCAGATGAGACCGTGGATCCTGAGGGACTGCTCGCGGTAGCCGCAAGAGCCGGCTGCGGCGTCCTCCTTTAATTCCCTGACGATCTCGGCAGCCGACTTCTCCGATACGGGGCCTCTCGGCTGCGGCCTCCTTAACGGTGTACGGCGTCTGCTTGCCAAATGGATCACCTCCCTGATCGTATGCCCCCTCCGCTGCCATCACAGCAACAAGGGAGCGTATATGCCTATTATAAACACTTTCAGTGCCGCCCGCAGAGCAGCGTGCTATAATTTAATTGAAAAGCCGCTCGTCCCTGCACCCCTGCAACCCTTTCAGTAAGCGCCAAGGAGAGGATCTATGAATCAGAAATCAAGCACTGCCGCCACCATTGCGATCATCGCTGCCGTTCTCAGCTATCTCCTGACCTTCACCGGGCATCCGATCTGGGGGATGCTCTCCGCGCTCGTCTCCATTCCCCTGGGTATCTTCGGCCTGGTCATGGCGGCTTCGCCGCGCGTGGGAGGCGGCATGCTGAGCATCATGGCTATCATCCTGGGAGTGCTCGCGATCGGGGTCGCGATCCTCGGGCTGATCGGCGTCATCCTCTTCTGAGGAGCCCCGCGTCTCCCCCCGCTCTTATTACGGGTCGCCGCACTCGTGTGAGCCTGCGAGCCGTACTTTTTGTGGTAGACTATGGGCAGTCAGGATGCGCGCACGCTCCTTAAGAGAAGAACGATAAGAAAGGAGGAGCAGAGACGCGAGAAACGGATTCAGGTCTCTGTTACTGAGCAATGAGGACAAAGGAAATCCCGGAGAACAAGATTGTTTTCATAACGGGCAGCACGCGGTTCAAGACCTTCTACCAGACCCATGCCCTGAATTTCACGCTCAAGGGATGGATTGTGCTGATCCCGTCCGTATACCAGCATGCCGAAGGTCTCGTCTTCGACAAGGACACCAAGAAGCGTCTCAAGGATATGGACAAACCGAAGATCCTCCTCGCGGACGAGGTCTTCGTCATCAATCCCGACGGCTATATAGGCCACAGCACGTCCGAGGATATCCAGTTCGCCCAATCCCAGGGCAAGACGATCACCTATATGGAGCCGGCGAGCGTCAGCGCATCCGATCAGCGCTAATGCGGGAATGGCAGTCGCCGGCGGGCCCGTCCGCTGACGGGCTCAGGAGCGGCTGCTCCCGGGAGTGCCGGTGTTGATCTCTGAGCTGAAATGGAACTCGATATCCGGGTACTCCTCCTGCATGCGCCGGAGGGTCCAGTCGGATTCCGAAAAATAGACGAGATTGCCGTCTTTATCCAGACCCAGCCGGTCTGAACGGTAGCGGGAGAACTCTTCCATCTTCTTTTTATCGGTTGCGGTTATCCAGCACGCCTTGTTGTAATTGAGCGGCGTAAAGCGGCATGACGCTCCGTACTCATGGAGCAGCCGGTGCTGTATGACGTCGAACTGCAGCTCCCCGACCGTGCCGACGATCTTCTTCTTGCCCTGCTGCTGCGTGAAGAGCTGCGCCACTCCTTCGTCGGTGAGCTGCTGCAGCCCCTTTTCGAGCTGCTTCGAGCGGAGGGGATCGGTGTTGACCACCTCCTTGAAGACCTCGGGAGAAAAGCTCGGAATGCCCTGGAACATGATCTTTTCGCCCTCGGTAAGCGTATCGCCGATCTTGAAGTTGCCGGTATCGTAGAGGCCGATGACATCGCCGGGGTAGGCTTCCTCGATAATGCTCTTCTCCTGCGCCATGAAGCTCGCAGGGCTCCTGAACCTGAGGTCCTTTCCGAGCCGTACATGGTGAAAGAACTTGTTCCGCTCGAACCTGCCCGAGCAGATGCGCACGAAGGCGATCCGGTCGCGGTGGCGGGGATCGATGTTGGCGTGTATCTTGAAGACGAACCCGCTGAAGCGCTCCTCATGCGGTTGAACGGCGCGGAGATCGGCGACCCTGCCCCGGGGCGGCGGCGCAATGGTCGTGAAGGTGGCGAGCAGCTCCTTCACCCCGAAGTTATTGATGGCGCTGCCGAAGAAGACCGGCGCGAGGTCTCCCGCGAGGTACCGCTCCCGCTCGAAGGGATCGTAGACGCCTTCGACAAGGGCCGCCTCCTCACGCAGCTGCGCCGCGTGCTCCTCGCCCAGCTGTCTATCGAGCGTGGCGTCGGCGAGGTCGTTGATGGCGAGCACGTCCCCGGCAACGGTCTCGCCGCCGGGGTGAAAGAGGCAGAGGCTCTTATCGTAGAGGTTGTACACGCCTTTGAACGAAAAGCCCATGCCGACGGGCCAGCTCAGCGGCCGGACCCTGATGCGGAGCTTCTCCTCGATCTCGTCGAGCAGGTCGAAGGGACGTTTGCCCTCGCGATCGAGCTTGTTGATGAAGACGATGACCGGGGTCTTCCTCATGCGGCAGACCTCCATGAGCTTCTCGGTCTGCTCCTCCACCCCTTTGACGCAATCGACGACGATAATGACGCTGTCCACGGCGGTCAGGGTGCGGTAAACGTCTTCGGCGAAGTCTTTATGGCCGGGCGTGTCGAGGAGGTTGATCTTGAGCCCGTTGTAGGTGAAGTTCATCACCGAGGTCGCGACAGAGATGCCGCGCTGCCGCTCGATCTCCATGAAGTCGGAGGCGGTGCTCTTCTTGATCTTGTTCGATTTCACCGCGCCGGCGGTCTGGATCGCCCCGCCGAAGAGCAGGAGCTTCTCGGTGAGGGTCGTCTTCCCTGCGTCGGGATGGCTGACGATGGCGAAGGTCCTTCTTTTGTTTATCTCATCTGCATACATCATATCCGTGCTCCGCAAAGCAAACTGATAGTATACCCAAAAAGACGCGGAAGGCGCAAACCGTAAAAACAGACACGACGGAACCGGAAGGGGGCTCTCCGAGGCGGGGCAGCTCGGAATCGAGTCGTACCGACCCGCTCCGGAATTCCCGAAAAGTCTACGACTTTCCGGGAGCCCTCTGCATTTCGATGGGGTCCCCGAAAAGACAACGTCTTTTGGGGGCGGGGCTTACGCTTGGGCTGCCCGTGCCGCTCCAAATGCCCCGCCTCGGAGCCCCCTTCCGGTTCAAAGTCTGCTATAATTTTTTATATATTCTATTTCTATAGGGCCTCTCACCGCCGGTCTTATCGCACGATGGTAATCGGAGATGGAAGAAAAAGAGTACCTGCTCTGGCCCGACCTGCTCAAAATCGTCTCGATCTACGCCGTTATCCTGGTCCATAGCGCCGCCCCCCTGCTGGTCCGGTATCACGAGCTCGGCGCGCTGCAGTGGTGGATCGGCAACCTGTACGACGCCTCTGTGCGCTGGTGCATTCCGCTCTTCGTCATGGTGAGCGGCACCTTCGTGCTCGGCAACTCCGACGGCAATGCCGCAGGTCTTTTTTCCCAGAAACGGGTCATGAGGGTTTTCGTGCCGTTTCTCGTCTGGAGCTTTATCTATTTTCTCTGGAGGATCTACGGCAACGGGGAGGAGCTCTCCTTCTCCTCTTTCTTTCCCCTCATCTTCGTGGAACCGGTCTACTATCATCTATGGTACCTCTACATCATTATCGGGCTCTACCTGATTGCTCCGGTCCTCAGTGTCTATCTGAAAAACGCCGGGAGCAGGAATGTGCTCTATTTTCTGGTCCTCTGGTCCATCACCGCCTCGCTGCTCCCAATGGCCGAGTCCCTTTTCGACATCAGGATATATCTCTCGACAGGGGCTTCCAACTCGGTCTTCACGTTCCTCGGATATTTTGCTCTCGGCTACGCACTTCGCGATCTGCATCTGCGGCCCCGGCAGGTCCCTCTCTTCCTGCTCCTCTTCTGCCTGGGCTTTTTCGTTACGGCCTACGGGACGTACTATGTCACCGTCCTGAAGAACGGCGGTATCTTCGACGGGATGTTCTATGAATATTTCAGCGTCAATGTCCTGGTAATGTCGCTCTGTGTCTATGCAGTCGGAAAGAGCATCGCCTTTCCCGCCGCCCTGCTGCAGTGCGAGAAGCGTTTCAGGATAGTGCGCACCGTAGCGGCCTGCGTACCCGGGATCTATCTCGTCCATGCCATGCTGATCGAGATAGCGAAGGACGGACTGCTCGGCGTTGCCTTCAGCCAGACCACGTTCGCTCCTGCCCTGGGAGTGCCGGTATTCGCGCTCGCTATTTTCCTTGCGTCGCTTATTGTCGTGTTCATCGTGAAGCTGCTGCCGGGGACACGGTACATAGTGCCCTGAGCGCATGAAAGGCAGGCGGCAATGAAGAGAGTATACCTCCTTATGGCCGTGACGGTCGTGCCCATCGTCCTTGCGCTCATGATCGGCCTTTCCGGGAAGGAGCATCCCGGGGTCACGCTCATCAAGGAGCCCGTGTACAAAAGGTTCTCCGCTGTTGCCGCATCCCCCCTGATGAAAATGCCGAAGCGGGCGGCATGGAAGAAGGCGGCACCGCAGGTCAAGGCAATTACCATCATGTCGTCCGCTGACCGGACCCCCCAGCCCGCCCTGTTCTACGATTCGGGCTCGGCGCGGAAGAAGCCGCTGCTCCTGGTGCTCCACAGCTGGAGCGCCGATTACCAGCAGCAGTTCAGCATCCCCTACGGCATCTGGGCGGTGCAGAACGACTGGGTCTTCATTCACCCCGACTACCGCGGCGCCTTTACCAATCCCGGGGCGACCGCCTCCGAAGCGGCAGTGCAGGACGTCCTTGATGCCGTGGCGTATGCCAAGGAGCATGCGCGTATCGACGAATCCCGGATCTATATCGCGGGATTCTCCGGGGGGGCGATGATGACGCTCATCATGGTCGGCAGGTACCCGGAGCTCTGGGCGGGAGCGGTCGCCTGGGTTCCGGTCTACGATCTGGCCGAATGGTACAGGACCACCAGGAACGCCACCCACGACTATTCACGCCACATTGCGAACTCCTGCGGCGGTCCCCCGACAGCCGGTACCAAGGCGGCAGAGGAGTGCGCAAAGCGAAGCCCCGCTGCCTATCTGAAGAATGCCCGCGGAAGAGGCGTGCCGGTGTATATCGCGACCGGCATCGACGATACCTTTGTCCCTCCGAGCCACTCGCTCCGGGCCTTCAACGACCTTGCCGCCGAGGAAGACCACATCCGGCCGTCCGACATCGCCTTCATAACCCGGCGGCACAAGATCCCCCCCCATCTGCCGGCCGCCCCTCCCGACAGACTCTACGCCGATGCCGGGGTGAGACTCCTCTTCGAGAGGGAGTCGAACGGAGCGGTCCTGAAGATATTCAAGGGAGGGCACGATGTCATCTACAATGCGGGACTCTCCTGGCTGAGCGGGCTGCGGAAAGGGGCCTCCTCCCCTGATCCTTTGTAGAACAAAGTGCGGGCGCTCTGCTTTAATAGAGGTGGTTATCTGAATTCATGGTCTGCAGAAAGGACCCGTCCATTGAAGCATCTTTATTGTTCTCTCGTTCTGGTCATGGCTTTTTTAAGTGGTTTCGGTCCTGCTCACGGCAGGGAGGCCGCGCCGGGCGGAACGCATCCCGGCGGCTCTGCCGGGAAGACACTCACCGCATTCGAACAGCAAATAGTCGCTGCGGGGTTCGTTGATGTGCAGGAGATCGATCCCACTCTCAAGGTAGAGCTGAAGTACGCCTCCGCGGACAACTTCATGGGCGTCAATGTGTACGGCGACTTCAGGAGGGCGTATCTGCGGCGTGAGGCTGCGGAGAAGCTGGCGAGAGCGAACCGCATCCTTAAGGCGCTCGACCCGGCGCTGAGCCTGCTCGTCGTGGATGCGCTCAGGCCGCGGCACGTTCAGCGGAAGATGCGTACGCTCCTCGAAGGGACCCCCATGCGGAACTATGTGGCCGATCCCCGCTCCGGCTCCATGCATAACTACGGGTGCGCCGTCGATATCACCATCGTCGATGGGCAAGGAGAGCGCCTCGACATGGGGACGCCGATGGACCACTTCGGCATTCTCGCGCAGCCCCGGCACGAGGCCCGCTTTCTGAAGGAGGGCAGGCTCACCTCCCGGCAGATCGCCAACCGCCGCCTTCTCCGAAGAGTCATGACCGAAGCGGGCTTTCGTCCCCTTCCCATCGAGTGGTGGCATTTCGAGGCCTTTGACAAGAAGGTCATTCGCGCCACTTATACCATCATCGAATAATCCCTGCAGCTCGTCCAGGCGCCATGCGGTGGCCGCTCCGCCTACTTGCACGTATATGCAATCCACTATAGACTCTTAAATAAGCAGCGGCAAGCTCTTGCCGATCAAGAGAACATACGATCCCATGTAGCGCCTGCGCATGCCCCGGGCCGGACCCGAGCCGAAAAGGAGGGGAACGTGGATAAAAAAAGACATCAGAAGACAGCCGCTCCTGTTTCCGGAGAGAAGAAGATCGTCCCGGTGCTGGAGGAAGAGGTGGAGGTGCGGAAACGCGCCATAGAGACCGGGGTCACCCGGGTCACCAAGAAAGTGCATGAAAAGGAAAAAGTGATCGATGAGCTGCTCCTGCAGGAAGAGGTCGAGGTGGAGCGGGTGCCGGTTAACCGGTTTGTAGAGCAGCCGCTTCCGGTGCGGCAGGAGGACGGCGTCACCATCGTGCCTCTCCTGGAGGAGGTGGCGGTCGTCGAGAAACGGCTGCTGCTGAAGGAAGAGCTGCATATCCGGAAAAAGCCGGGGACGGTGCGCAAGCCGCAGACCGTCGTGCTTCGCAGCGAGGAGGCTGTCGTCGAGCACAGCGATCTCCGCGGACAGGGAGAGGATGAGGCGCAGTACAGCAAAGAAAGGAGGAGACCATGAAAACAATTGTCGGGTTGTTCAACACGTCTCGAGAGGCTGAGGACGCGATAAATGATCTCATCAGATCAGGGTTCAAGCGCGAAGATATCAGTATGATGGCGAGCAGCGAGGAAGAAGGTAAAGGAGGAAAGAAAGGCGGCGACGGGGGCGGGACAGCGAAAGGAGCGGCGAAGGGAGCAGGAACAGGCGCCGCTGTCGGAGGTGTCGCCGGCCTTCTGGTGGGCCTTACCGGGCTCACCATCCCGGGCCTCGGGCCGATTATTGCCGCAGGTCCGCTGGCAGCAACCCTTTCGGGCATCGGCGCCGGAGCGGTTGCGGGAGGGGTCGTTGGCGGCCTCACCAAGATGGGCGTCCCGAAGGAGCATGCAGAGCATTACGCCGAAGGAGTGCGCCGCGGCGGCACGCTGGTTACCGTGCACACGAGTGACGACGAGGCGGAACGCGCCGCCGATATCATGAACCGGCATGGCGCAGTTGATATCGACCGCCGCACCGAACAGTGGAAAGCGGGCGGATGGGCCCGCTTCGACGAGAAGGCCGCTCCCTTCACTGCCGAGGAGCGGGCCCGGGAGCGGGCTGTCCTGCCTGTTGTGGAGGAAGAGGTCAAGGTGGGCAAGAGAGAGGTCTCGAAAGGCGGCGTGCGCGTCTACAGCCGCGTAGTCGAGGCGCCGGTGGAGGAGAAGGTGACGCTTCGCGAAGAGCATGCCACGGTCGAGCGTCGGCCTACTGACCGTCCTGCCACGGCTGCTGAAAAGGAGGCGTTCAAGGAGACCTCCTTCGAGATACGGGAGACCGCGGAAGAGCCGGTCGTCTCCAAGGAGGCGCGCGTGAAAGAGGAGGTGGTGGTCGGAAAAGAGGCGACGGAACGCACCGAGACGATACGCGAGACCGCCCGCCGCACCGAGGTGGATGTGGAGGAGGAGGACTTCCAGAGCCATTTCCGCTCCTCCGCAGCAGGGAAGGGCGAGAGCTACGAGAGCTACCGGTCCGCTTACCGTTATGCGGACACGCTCTCGCAGGACCCGCGCTACCGAGGAAAAGAGTGGTCGGAGATAGAAGGCGACGTGCGCAGGGACTGGGAGAGCCGCAATCCCGGGACCTGGTCCAAATACAAGGACGCCATCCGCTACGGATGGGACAGGATGCACCGCCCCGTCGGCGCCGGCAGACGGTAGCGATTCATGAAGGGCGCGGTACAGCCGCGCCCTTCATGAACAGAGGTCATTTCTTGAAGAGCTTGAGGTACTCTCCGTAGCCCTTTTTCCCGAGGTCTTCTTTCGGAATGAAACGGAGGGCTGCCGAATTCATGCAGTACCGGAGGCCGGTGGGCTGCGGCCCGTCGTTAAAGACATGGCCGAGATGCGAGTCTCCCTGCCTGCTCCGCACCTCGGTCCTCTTCACGAAGAGCTTCCGGTCCTCTTTCTCGACCACGGCGCCGGGATCGAGCGGCTTCGTAAAGCTCGGCCAGCCTGTTCCGGAGTCATACTTGTCGAGAGAGCTGAAGAGCGGCCCGCCCGAGACCACGTCGACGTAGATCCCCTCTCTCTTGTTATCCCAGTACTCGTTCTTGAAGGCCGGTTCCGTGCCCTCCTCCTGGGTCACCTTATACTGCAGAGGCGTCAGCCTCTTTTTGAGCTCTTCCTTTGACGGTTTCACGAAGGTCCTCCCTTCCTCTCCCGGATTCTTCCCGGCAACGGCGGCTACCGGTCCGGTCGAATCCTTTTCCGCGCCCCAGACTTTTTTCAGGAACTGGTCCCGGCCGGAGTTGAAACGATAGAATTTGTACTTGATCGAATGTTCCTTATAATAATTTTGATGATACTCTTCTGCAGGAAAGAACTTCCCGGCAGGGAGTATCCCGGTGACGATCGGTTTCTTGAAGCGGCCCGACTGCTGCAGCGCTTTCTTCGATCTCTCGGCGAGCGCCTTCTGTTCCGGCGTATGATAGAAGATCGCGGACCGGTACTGTTTTCCCCGGTCCACGAATTGCCCGTCCGGATCGGTGGGATCGATCTGCCGCCAGAAGACATTCAGGAGCGTCTCGTACGAGATCACCGCGGGATCGTACCGCACCTGCACTGCTTCGACATGGCCGGTCTTCCCTGCGGAGACCTCTTCGTAGGTCGGGTTCTCCTCTTTGCCGCCCGTGTATCCCGAAACCACCTCCTTCACCCCTTCGAGCTTTTCGAAGGGAGGCTCCATGCACCAGAAGCAGCCGCCGGCAAAGGTCGCCGTAGCGGGCTGTGCGGCGTTCGGGACCGCAGCGAGGATCAGAATCATTCCCGCGAGGCCCAGCAGGATTATCACTCTCGAGCGCGATATCATGGGCTCCTCCTCTCTTCATTGGCTATAGTTTTATCATACCGCAAAATCGCAGGTGCTGCCGGAAGCCTTCTTGACAACCCGCTCGTGCGGTGCTAGAAAGAGGGTAGGGAGGCCTCGCCGTTTATCGATACCGCGGGGGCGAGCGCAATCCTCAGTACCGCAGCACGCGTACTACAGGAGGTAGAGCATGAATACCCTGGTCATCGGCTGCACCGGGACGGTCGGCAGCAGTGTTACGAGAAAGCTTCTCGAAGCGGGCGAGGAGGTGCGATGCTTTTCCCGCTCGCCGGCGCATCTGGGCAGTCTCCCGCCGGAGGTCGACGGGTATCTCGGAGACCTCAACGAACCCTCGACGCTCCCTTACGCGTTCGACGACATGGAGGCGCTGTTCCTGCTGCTCCCCGTCGGCCCGCACGAGACCGCGCAAGGCCTTGCGGCGGTGAACGAAGCCAGGAATGCGGATATAGGGAAGATCGTCTACATGTCGGTCCATATGCCCCCCGGTTCGACCCACATCCCTCACTTCAAAAGCAAGCTGCCTGTCGAAGAGGCGGTGAAGAGCTCGGGAATCCCTTATACCATCCTGCGGCCCAACAACTTTTTCCAGAACGACCTGGCTTTCAAGGACGCGATTTTGAGGAACCGCGTCTACCCGCAGCCCATCGGTTCGGTCGGCGTCAGCAGGGTGGATGTGCGGGACATAGCGACTGCTGCGGTCAATGCCCTCCTTCTGCCGGGGCACGACGGCATGGAATACCCGCTGCACGGTCCCGATGCGCTCACCGGGGAGGAGGTGGCGCGGAGCTATAGCCGCCACCTGGAACAGGAGATCCGTTACGACGGCGACCTCGACCTCTGGGCCGATACCGCGCGCCGGATGCTTCCGGCGTGGATGGTGGACGATCTCGTCATTATGTACCGGTATTTCCAGGAGCACGGCTTCGCTGCCTCTCCGGACGAGCTCGTCTTCGAACGGAAGATACTACGCGATGCGCCCCGCTCCTTCGACCGCTTTGTCGAAGAGGTGACGGCGTCGTGGAAGCGTGAGATGGCGGTCAGCCTTTAGAACTTCTCTTATCGCTCCTCCTCTGCCAGGGCTTCCTCCCTGCATCCGCCTGCGATTTCTTCCATCGAGAGGACATCGTCCGCCAGGGCGACCACCTCGGGCGTATGGGAGATGAAGAATTCCCGCTCGTAGCCGCCGAGCTCGAGCACCCTCCTTTTTATGCGGATGAAGTCCTTCTTTTTCTCCGCATCGAGGCCGCCGTCTTCCTCATCGGTGAAGAGCGTACCGTAGGGGATGCCGCTCCTCCGCGCGTTGAAGATGCAGAGGGCGTTCTTCACCGCCGACTCGATCAGGATCTTCTCTCCCCCGGACATGGACTTGAGCGATTTCTGCTCGTTCCGTTCCGCATCGAAGACGACGATGTCGAAGATCTCCTTGGTCCCCGCGCCTTTCGCTCTTTCTCCCTGCGTATCGATTCTTACCGAGAACCGGCCCCCGAAGCAGGTATGGATGAGGTCGTTCGTAATGCCGGCGACGCTGGGGCCCGCATCGTCGATCTCGAGCGCGATCAGCCCGTCGTTGCCGAGAGCCTTCTCCAGGAAGGCCCATTCTGCGCTCTCGCTGCTCACGGTCTCGATCTCGGTATCGATCGCGGCGAGGCGCTCCGCAGCCGCAGCAGCCTTCCTGAGCTCTTCTTTGACTTTGCCCTTCTTCTCGAAGAGCTGCATCTGCTCCCGCCGGAGATCGGCAAGCGCCTTGGCGGCAGCGGCGCTCCGGCGCTGCGCCTCTTTCAGCGTCTCGTCGAGGCCCTGCGCCCCGCCCAGAGAGGCGAGCGCCTTTTTCAGCGACTCCCGCTCCCGCTCGACGAGGGCGATCTCCCTATGAAGATCTCTCAGGGTCCTGTTGCCCTCCTCGATGAGCTCCTCCCGGTCTTGTTCGAGCAGCGGAAGCGCTCTCTCTGCCGCCGCTGCCTCGGGGAGATCCTTCGCCCTCTCCCTGAGGAACTTCAGGGTATCCTCGAGCGTCGCCAGGGCGGCCTTCGTCTCCTCTCTTCCCGAGCGGCACCGCCGCGCCTCTGCCTCGATCTCCTCTTTCCGGGCGATCCTCTCTTCCAGAGCTCTTAGCTGCTCTTCCAGTGCCGATTCCCCAGCATCCTTCTCCTCGAGCTCTTTGAGGCGGCTGTGGAGCGACGGCAGCCTTCTGCTCTCCTCTGCCGCGGTTTTTGCCAGCGGACAGACGAGCACGAGTCTTCCTTCCGGCGATGCTATCCGGCCGGGATCAGGTTCGGCATTCCGGCAGGGAGCTGCCTTGAGCTGCTCTGCCGACTTCTCGGCATGGGCTATCTGCTGCAGCACTACCTCCCTTGCATGAGTGCGTTTGAGGCGACGGCCGTCGAGCTTCCTGGCGAGCTCGTTCATTCTCGTTTCGGTACGCGCTCGTTCGGTCATTTGTGCTGTGCAGGCGAGATAGCGTGCATCGAAGTCTTCTCCTTCGGCCTTGAGCGCCTCGATGGCCGTAAGCGTGGAGGCTTCTTTCTCCGCGGCATCACGAAGCGACGGGGCCGTTGCCGCGAGCCTTCGTGCCGTTTTGAGCTGTTCCGCCAACGCCCGGTGTTTGGCATGGTAGAACTGCCGTTTTCCCTGCAGCTGTCCGGCGAGCTCTCCGGCACGCTCGTCCTCTTCGGCGAGATTCTTCTCGAGCCGCCCCTTGTTCTTTTCGTGATCGCGCTGCAGGAGTATCTTGACCTCCGCATCCCTGATCTTCTCCTGGATTGCGGCATACTCTTCTTCAGCGGCACTGAGGGACCGCGCGATGCCGGCGAGCTTCTCTTCGATCTCGAGCCGGAGGGCCCTCTTGCGGACTGCTGCGGCTCCCTCCTCTTCGAGCCTCCGGCGCTCCTGCCGGAGCTGTTTCAGGGCCTCGACGAGCTCGTCCTTGTGCTTCCGCGCGCGCTCCGCCTTTTTCTTGAGGTCCTCCACGTCGAGCAGCTCGGAGAATATCTCCTTCATCTCTCCCTTGGTATAGCCGCTCAACTCCCGGGCCCGCTGCCGCCGGAAGACGTAGGTGAAGAAGCCCCGGGGAGTGCCGAGGAGCTCGTGGACCGCGTGGTCGTAGTCGTCGAGCCTGCCGTCGTGCGTATTCCCGTGGACGACCCATTCGTCCCCCTCCGCGCGATACAGGTAAGCCTGCTGCGTTCTCCTCTCCGCATCGATATGCACCAGGCTCCTGAAGGTATGCTCAGCGACGGTGAACTCCAGCTCCTTGCAGGCGTCGCGGCCGTAGGTCTCGGCATAGAAGCTGAAGGACCCCTCGGAGTACTCTCCTGCCCGGTAGGGCATGATCCGGTAGGGATGAAGATTGTCGAGGAGCGTCGTCTTTCCGCTCCCGATAGGGCCGGTGATCGCTACCAGCCCTCCCGGCAGGCGTGAGAGGTCGATCGTCACCTCGTCCGCTCCCCACGCCGACCGTATTCCTTTGAATTTCTTGAGGCGCAGCTTCAACGGTATCATTTCTTTTCCCTTCTATGAGACATCCGTTCGCCTGCCCTGCGGCGATGCAGCGGCAAGCGGCTCATCACGTTCATTACAGGTCCTTGGGGCTGTCTGTGCCGCCCGGTCGGGCTCGACAAGGTCGGCGGCAGCTTCTCTCCCATCGTGGTCCAGCGCCGCCAGCTTCGAGAGTATCCCCTCGGTGAGAGCGAGACCGTTCAGCTCGGCGTACTTCACCAGCTTCTCTTCGATGGTGCGCGCCTGCGATATGCCCGCGGCGCGGACGCGCTGCTGGGGGATGACGGTCCTCTCGAACTTCACCTCGGCGGCTCCTCTTCTCTTGAGCGCCTGCTCGATCGCCTGCTCGTCGACAGAAGCGAGCTCCTCCTGCCGCACCCGGTACGTGATGCGCACGAGGCCGCCCGGCGGAATATCGGGAATCCCCTGGAGGAGCGAGAGATCGGGACTCTCATCGAAGGAGAAGGTCAGACGGGGTCTCGTCGGGATCACGACGAACCGCGAGACGAGGCCGTCGGGAGAGAACTCGTGCATCCAGAAGCCCTTCTCCTCCTCCTCGCCGTAGTCGAGCCGGGATATCGATCCCGAATAGAAGAGGTTGTCCCGGAACTGCATCTTATGAACGTGGCCGAGGAGCATGAGATCTGCGCCGGTGCGCTGGAGGTCCTCGATGCCGAGCTCGATGGTCCTGCCGGTCAGCTGCTGTCCCGAGCTCAGCACCGAGCCCCTCACCATCAGGTGCCCTGCAAGCAGAACCGGTATCCCTGCGGTCCGCGCCGCTGACGAGAGGTCGCCCCACAGGGCGAAGATGTCCTTCAGGAGATCGACGGTATTCGCTCTGCCCTGCTTTCCGCTCTCTGCTCCGCTTCCGGATCGGGCGCCGGAGAAGAGGTCGGCCTTGCCGACCGGGGGAATGGCGTAAATGAGCGCATCGAGCGTCTCGATCTCTTCTATGCCGGTGAAGCTCCCTGCGCGGAACCCGACATAACCGACGCGGTCCATAGCGCATATGGGATGGCGCGCCCCGATATGGGAGAGGACCTCGATCGTATACCCGTCGTGGGCGACGGTGCCCTGGAGGACCAGGACCGGCGCTATATCGGCAAGGGCCTTCACGAAGGAGACCGCTTTGCGGAAGGCGCGGGTATCGTAGAACTGCCGTTCGTCGAGAAGATCGCCGGCAGAGATGATAAGGTGCGGTCTCAGGTGGCGGGACGTCTTGACGATGAAGGACGCGCTCTTTCTGATATCCTCGAGGTCTTTGTCCCGGAAGTGTTGGTCGGCTACATGGAGCACCCTGAGCTTTCGCGCGCCTCCCTTGTAGGCGAGGGAGGGGACCACGTGTCCCCTGGCGACCAACCCCCCGGCCTCGGGGGAAGGGCAGGCGTTGATGCTGTATCCCATCGAGATGATGAGCCCCTCTGCCTGCGGCTTTATCTCTTCGGGCAGGTCATGGTAATACTCGATCAGGGTGTCTACCTTGTCGTGGGTGTTCTCTATATCTTTCATGAACGCCGACCAGAAGGATACCGATTCCCTGGTATTCCCTGCCGGAGGCCGGGAGAATTCCTTGACGAGCCCGGACCACGAGAGCCGCTGCCGGCGGGCCTTGAGCCGTTCGAACCCCGCCTCTCCTCCCACGGCCTCGTAGACCCTGTAGACCTGCGAGAGGAAGTCGGGGGGGACGGGACATCCCTTCTTGGCGAGTGCTATGGCGATACCGGGGAGCTTCTCCTCTCCTCCGCCCTGGTAGCGCGCATGGAGAATCCTGCCCAGCCGGATATTCAGCTGGGCCACTTCCGTAATGCCTTCGGACCGCTCCTTCAGGAGCTTTGCGAGGCTGTCGAGAAAGTCGGACATACTGTCTCCTCTCTGCGTTCGGCATGGTTATCGCATCGGGCGGACGGCATTACACCGTCCGCCCGATGCGCAACGTCCACTCGGGATCTATGCAGCGCTCCGCCGACCGCTTACCGCTGATGCTGCTTCTGGAGGTGGTCGATGAAGGCGCTCGCCTGTCCCTTGGTCATATCCCTGACTGCTTCGAGGGGAACGAAGGTGAGGTCGAGGTCGGCGTTGAGAAACTTGTTGATCTCGAGCATCATGTCGTCCTCGTCGCCGAAGCCCCTGCTCCTGAGGATCGCGAAGATCGCCTTGATCTGCGCCTCGGTAGCCGGGACATTGGGGTTTCGTATAACGCCCGCGCCGGTCCTCGCCTGCGGCTGCCTGGCCGCCGGCTTCTGGCTGCCGTGGCTACCGCGGTCGAAGAGCTCTTCGGGCATATCCTCGATGTCCTGGGTGAAAATGTCCGACGCTGCCGTGGAGGTGAGCACCGCATCGACGAGAGCCCGCTTCTTCGCCATCTTCAGAATGGTGTTGGCCAGGTCGAAGGGGTTGGTCCGGACCTGCCTGATCTGGCGGTCGCGGAAATACTTTACGCGCCGGTGGGTTTCGGGCGTCGCCTCCCATTCATCGTCGCTCGCCGCCGTCCTCCACTTGTACTTGTCTTCCTCGCTCGAGCACTCCCCCACGCCCGCGCCGAAAAAGATGCCGCTCTTGGTCGAGAGCCGGCACTTCACCCGGTAGCGGATCACGTCATCGTGCGAGAGATCGGTCACTTCCGGATCGGCGGCGAGCCTGAAGGTCGCCATGATCTTTTCAGCGCCCGGTTTGAAGAGGGTGGGCTTGTCTCCTGCTCCGGGGATCTTCCCGAAGTGCTGGCCGTCCTGCATGACGGTGCGCATCACTTCCTGGATGAGGTTGATCTGCTCCCGTATGTCCTGTACGGTCAAGGGTTTCTCCTCGTATACCGCTAACTCTGTCATCTCGTCTCCTCCTTGGATGATTCGAGGTTGTCTCTTCATACAGCGCTCCTGTACGCGCGCGCAGGGCGGCAGCCTGATTGCCGGCGATCGCGATGCGCGACGCGGTCGGGGCGTGCTTTGCGCCGAGATCGATCAGCGCCTTTTTCGCTCATGGGTACGTAGTGCTTTTTCTGCAACTGCGGCTGCGGGGAAGACCGTGGACTTACAGCTGGAGGTAGAGTATATCTATCAGAAAATACCGGAAAATGCGCAGAAAACTACATCTTCTAGTATACCTTTTCAGAGGCGGAAAAGACAAGGAGAAAATGGGCGGCAATGCTACTTACAGTTGTATGAAGAACGAGCGCCGCGTGCCTTTCGTACAAGGAATTTCCGTATAATAAACCATGGCCAGCGGAGAGGATAAAGTGTGGGAGACCCTTGCCGGGCTTATACCGGAAGAGGTCTGCAGGAGGACCGGCGCAACCTTTTATGCAGCGTCCGGCATGTACCAGCTCCACTGCTTCGGCAGGGAGGTCCTCGTCTCGCCGGGGCAGAGAACGATTGCGAGCCGTTCCGCAGAAGGCGAGGGGCTTATCGGGAAGCTCGGATTCTTCCTCAGGTTCTCGGCCCTCGGGTACCTTGCCGGCGCCAGAGAGGTTGCCCCGAGCGGGCGCTTGATCAAACCCGAAGGCATGAAGAGCGGCCAGCTCTTTTTTCGCGGGGCACATGCCCTGCCGCTTGATGATGTAGCGGAACGGTTCGGCAGCGATCGGGAAGGCTTTCTGCGGAAAGGGGCCCGGCTCAACGGCGAGGTCGCGAGCTACGGCGATGCAGCGGTGACCCTCTTTCCCCTGCCGAGGACGCCGGTGACCATCATACTCTGGCTGCGAGATGAGGAGTTTCCTGCCAGGGCCGACCTGCTGTTCGACGCAGCGAGCGAGCTGCAGCTGCCCATCGACACGGTCTGGGCGGTCGCCATGCTGACCGTGACGGCGCTCCTTACTCCTGAGTAAGGGGTGCTTACCTGTTTCGATCTCTGCTGTTACACCGAGGGTTCGGGGGTCGGTTTGTGTGAGAACTGCTGCTTTTTCCTCTGAGCGCACCTTTTATTGCACCGCTTCCGGAACGTTCCGGCCGGGCCCTCTCCGGTCTGCTCTGATTCTCTGTTCTGCTCCGGCTCTCCGGTCTGCTCTGAAGAGGGGGCCTGCTCGGCCTTTGGGTCTTCTTTACCCGAACCTTTTGACCGCGGATAGGTTTGCCGTCGAGGGCCTTTATAGCCGCCGCGGCTTCCGCAGCGTCCGGCATCTCGACAAACCCGAACCCCTTCGACCTGCCGGTTAGGTCATCCATCACTATGTTGTGGGATACCACCCTTCCGAAGGGCAGGAACATCTGCAGCAGCTCTTTCTCCGTTATCGTCCTGGACAGATTGCGCACCAATATGTTCACTCTTCAGCTCCTTCGCGGCAAACACATCTTGCAGCGAGTGTCATGATTTCCTGCACCGCCTCATCCCTTCTGACCTGCCTGGACTTGAAATCGGACATATAATACACTCCTTTGACTGACGCCCTCTGAATAAGGTTATTGTTATGTTGTCCTGAACGGTATCATCTTATTATCCATATTTCCGGTACGCCTCGCTATGTTCTTTCTCCCCGCCTGTAGCCTGTAGATAGATTCAAGCCGTAATCAAGCTGGAGCAGGTCCGCGTCTGCACAGCGTCTGCACAGGGTCAGGTCTTGAATCTTGAATTATTCTCTTTTTAACTCTTTTCAAGATTCAAGACCTGACCCCTTCGCCTGTGGGGTATAAAAGCGTCCAGATTCCTGCTTCCGCGGGAATCGCATCGTGCCTTATGCGCTCAATACTACGACCTCCACAATACCCTTCACGTATTCGAAGTCGGGGGCGCCGGTTATAACGGGCGCAGACAGGTCGCGGGCGAGTTCTATGCAAAAGGCGTCCGCATAGGATACCGGATACCGCGCTTTTATTTCCGAAGCCTCTTCCGCTCTTTTGTCGTTTACCGGAACGAGGGTTACGGGAAAGAGCCCACGCTTCAGGTCTTCTCTAAAGCCCCGGGCGATCTCCTCTCCCAGGAATTTATAAAGCCGGTAGAACACTTCGCCCTCATTAATCTTGCTAAGGCAGAGCTTTATCCTGCCGCTCTCAGCGGCTTCGAGGTAGTTTTTGACGGTTCTGCCCTCCTGCTTCCTCTTATGGTCGAAAAGGCATAGGAGGGCGTAGCTGTCAAGGATAAAGGTCTTCACGCTTCTTTTCCTTCTTCTTCTCTTTAAGGTGGAACTCCGCTATTCCCTCCGCCACGCCGATATAGTCCTGCCACTTCTGAGCCTTGAACCTTTTGCGCGGCTTGAGCAGAATCGCCTCGCCGACCACCTCGACGTCAAGCTCGTCGCCCTTGTCGATACGGAGGGCGTCACGTATTTTTTTCGGGATGACCACCTGCCCTCTCTCGCTTACATGGGTTTTCATTATCTTACCACCTCTCAATAAATATGATTAATTCTACAAATCTTACTTGATCCTGCCAAATATGAGCTGTCTCTCCGACAGGAGCGGGATTTTGCAGGACGGCAGCAGAGCAGTTGCCGCATGGCGCCCTTGAGTATTGAGGCATGATCCTTATACAATAAAACTACAGAGGCGACCCCTCTGTAGTTGCACGGAGACGGCGCAGGCTCCCGGAGGCTTTCGGGACTCCTGCAATAAACCTTTCCACTGGCAGTGCCGGGGGCGATATGGTCGGGGGAGCGTTTTTCAGGGCTGGATGGATACCGCTCGTTATGCTCGTTGTCATTCTCTGGGCCGCGGCAGCAGCGCCCCCCTGTTACGGAAAGGACACGGCGTCGCCGTACACCGGACCGGCAGCCTGTAAACGGTGTCATGAAAAAGAATATGCAAGCTTCATGGCCTATTCGAAGAAGAGCCGGTCGTTCGAGAGCATCGAAAAGCTCAGGAAGGGCCTGACCGCCGAAGAGATCACGAAGTGCTACCGTTGCCACACAACGGGCTACGGCAAGCCGGGCGGCTTTGTAAGTCCTCAAAAAACTCCCCACCTGAAGAATGCAGGCTGCGAAGTCTGCCACGGTCCCGGGGCACTCCATGTCCGGACACAAAACCCGCGGGATTTGAAAGCGCATCCGACCATGCAGGACTGCGAGGTCTGCCATACTTCCGAGCGGGTCAGGGCGTTCAGGTATAAACCCCTTATCCATGGCGGAGCGCACTGACATGGGCACTCCCCTCGATTTCATGCGAAAGCGTTTGAGCGCCAAGATACTCCTCACCCTGACGGTCGGCGTGGCCATTGTCATGGGGGCGGTGATCTACCTCAACGTCAACAGCCAGCGCGCGCAGCTCAAGGAGCGGATGATGACCTCCGGGAGAGAGTTGAGGTTCCTGGCGTACGCAGGCATAAAACACCCTATGTCCGTCGGCGACAGCGCGTCGGTCGAAAGACAGCTCATGGATGTCAAGGAGACGCTGAAGAGCGCCGAGATCGTCATCTGCGATTTCAACCGCACGATTGTCTTTGCCACGCACGAAGAGAGGATCGGCGCGGATGTCTCGCAGTTTGTCCATAACAGGGAGGCCCTGAATGCGCTGCGCAATCTCCTGGAGACCGGGATGCCGTACTACGACCGGTACTTTGAAGAAGAATTCGAGGGGAAAAAATACCTGATTACGCTTCACAGGATAGCGAATGAGGCAGAGTGCTATCACTGCCATGGCGACTCGCGGAAGGTCCTGGGCAGCCTGATTGTACGGCAGTCCACCGATGAGACGTATGCCGCCATCGCCTCACTGAGAAATTATACGCTTCTTATCAGCGCACTCGGCATCGGGGGCGTCGTCGCCCTGATCTATTTCATGCTCGCCCGGCTGGTCACCTGGCCCGTCACCGATATGGCGGAGAAGGCCTCACGGTTCGCCCGCGGCGATATGTCCGTTTCGGTCGACGTGAAGAGTGGTGATGCGATCGGGGCGCTCGGCGCCTCCTTCAACAACATGGTCAAGAACATAAAGGACCAGATCGAGTATGCCGACAGCCTCAAGGTCGCCATCTCCGACCCCTTCTTCATCGTCAACCCCGACATGGTCATCACCTATATGAACAGGGCATGCGAGGAGATTACCGGATTCCGCAGAGAGGAGGCGGAAGGAAAGATGACCTGCCGCGAGGTCTTCAAGAGCGACATATGCGACACGACCTGTCCCCTCAAGCAGAGCTTCACCGCTGGCAAGGCGGTCGAAGGAGTCAGGGTGACCATGACCAACAGGGAGGGGGGCGCCATTCCCATGATGGCGAGCGCCAGCCCCCTGCGCGATTCGAGCGGGAAGCTCCTCGGCGGCTTCGAGATCTGCCGCGATATCAGCGCGGTCCTGGATGCCGAGCGGCTGAAATATGCCGCGGAAACTGCCGCGAGGGAAGAGGCCCAGCGGAGATACCTCGAAGAACGCGGAGAGCGCCTGCTCGCCACCCTGACCCTCGCGGCGGAAAGCAGGCTCGATGCCAGGGCCGAGATACGGGGCACGAATGATGTGATGGACAAGCTCGCGGGACATGTCAACAGCATGCTCGACAATATCGCCAGGCTTTACGAAAAGGTGTCGCTTTTCAACAAAGAGCTGAAACGGGAGGTTGCGCGGAGGACGATACAACTGAAAGAAAAGACCATAGAGCTGGAGCGTGCCAACAGAGACCTCAAGGAGCTCGACCGCCTCAAGACGGCTTTCCTGGCGAACATGTCCCATGAGCTCCGCACCCCGATGAACTCGATCATCGGCTATACCGAGTTGCTGCTCGACGGCGTGGACGGTCCCGTGAACCCGGAGCAGGCGAAAAGCCTGGAGAAGGTCGGGAGCAACGCCCGGCATCTTCTCGAGCTCATCAACGATGTCCTCGACATGTCGAAGATCGAGGCGGGGAAAGTAGACCTCGTCCTGCGGGAGATCGACCTCAAAAAATCCATAGCCTCGGTTGCCGCCACGTTCGAGCCCCTGGTGGAGAGTAAGCATCTCACCCTGACACTCGACATCGAAAACTCCCTCCCTCCGGTTTATGCCGATGAGGACAAGGTGCGCCAGATACTCGTCAACCTCCTGAACAACGCGATCAAGTTCACCGATCAGGGCGGGATAACCATATCCGCTGCGCCGTACAAATGGGGCACACGTCAGGCGGGAGGGCCGGATTTCATCAGGGTCTGTGTCGAGGATACCGGCATCGGCATCAAGGACGAAGACATAGGCCGCCTGTTCGAGAAATTCAGCCAGCTCGACTCCGCTATCAGCAGGCAGTATGAAGGCACCGGTCTCGGATTGAGCATTACGCGGGCGCTGGTTGTCCTTCACAAAGGCGATATATGGGTGGAGAGCGCCTATGGAAAGGGCAGCAGGTTCTTTTTCACCCTTCCGGTCAAAAAGCATCTCATTGAAGAGAGCAAACAGGTGGTGCTCGATCCCGAAATGGCCTCAGCCCTTGCAGAGCATACGGGGAAGCCGGTGGAGACGTTCCTGAAGGAACCGTCCTCCGCAGGCAGACCGGTGCGCTGCTGGGAGTATTTTCATTGCGGGCAGACCACCTGCCCTGCCTTCGGGAGCACGGAACCCCGGTGCTGGCTGATGCGCGGCACCCACTGCAAAGGGGCGAAGCGCGCCTCGTACCCGGAGAAGGTCGATTTCTGCAAGGATTGTGACGTCATCAGGATGATGGTCTCCGAAGCCGAGTCGCCCGAAGACGCGGAGCAGGCGAAGACGCCCGCTGCCGAAAAAAAGACGGTCATCGCCATAGACGACAATCCCGATGTTATCGAGCTCATCAAGAAGTATATCGGCGCCGATTACAACGTCGTCGGCCTCTCGAGCGGAGAGCATGCCGTCGAGAAAGCGCGGGAGCTGAGGCCGGTGGCGATCACCCTCGACATCATGATGCCGGTACGGGACGGCTGGCAGGTGCTGCAGGACCTGAAGAAGACGCCCGACATCCAGGACATCCCGGTCATCATCCTTTCGATCGTGGACAACAAGAAGCTGGGGTTCAGCATGGGCGCGGCAGAATATATCGTGAAGCCCGTCGACAAGCATCTCCTCCTCAGGAGGCTGAAACACCTCGAAAAGATAGCCGCCATAACAAGAGTGCTCGTGGTGGACAGCGATACGCATGCCGCCGAGGTCGTCAGCCGCATGCTTGCCGAGGCGGGGTACCAGGCATTCACCGCCGGCGACAACAAGAGCGCGATAGAGGCCATGAAGCATGCACGTCCGGACCTGATCGTGCTGAACCTTATCATGCCTGCGTCCGGCGAGCCGGACGGCAACGGACCTGATATAATCGAATATATAAAGTCGGCAGAGGGCGCCAAAGACATCCCTCTCATCGTCATCACCCGGAAAGATCCGACAGAGGACGAGCTGAAGAACCTGAATGGAAGGATACAGGCGATATTGAACAAGGGGATGCTCGCCGAGGAGGACCTGCTCACCGAGCTGAAGAGCACCATATGCAAGTGGCGGCGGACTTCCGAGGGGTAACCGCAGCTCGGCATGATGACACCATCTACTGTTGTACCGGGGGAGACTATGGAACTGACCGGAGGCAGTACAGCGAAAACGATACTGGTAGTGGACGACAACCGCGACAACCGCGAGCTGGTGGCAAAGGTCCTGGGCATCAGGGGATATCGCATCGTCGAGGCGGTTGACGGCGAGGAGGCGTTGAGCAAGGTCTCCTCGGAGAGGCCTGATCTCATACTCATGGATATCTCCCTTCCCAAGGTCGACGGCTACGAGGTCACGCGGCGCTTGAAGAGCCGGGAAGAGTACCGGGATATCCCGGTTATCGCCCTTACGGCCCATGCCATGAGGGGCGACTGCGAGAAAGCGCTGCAGGCCGGGTGCGAGGGCTATCTCCCGAAGCCGGTCGATGTGCGCGCACTGCCCGACCAGATCAGGCGCTTCTTGAAGGGGTGAGGAGGGGCTGCAAACCGGCGTCATGGACAAAAAGAAGATCCTCATCGTCGACGATACTGCCGATACGGTGGACCTCCTGAGAAAGCGGTTCCGGGCCGAAGGGTACGACACTGCCGAGGCCTCCGACGGCGAGGAGGGGCTCAGAAAGGCCCGGGAGTACCTCCCCGACCTCATCGTCCTCGATGTCATGATGCCGCGCATGAACGGCCTCGAGACATGCGAAAGGCTCAAGGCCGGGGAGCATACCCGGTACATCCCCGTGCTCATGCTCACGGCAAAGGGCGAGGTGGCCGATAAGGTAAGAGGGCTCGATACCGGCGCCGACGACTATATAACCAAGCCGTTCGATTACAAAGAGCTTTCGGCGCGGGTGCGGTCGCTCCTCGCCAAGAGAGAGGCGAGCGAGCGGCTGGCCGAAGAGGAGAGGTCCGAAGCGATCGAGCAGATCATGGACGAGCTCGCCCACGAGATTCGCAATCCGCTCGTCTCGATCGGCGGGTTCGCCCGGCGTGTGTACGAGAGCCTGCCCGAAGGGGACCCGAACAAAGCGTACATGGAGATCGTTGTGCAGGACGTGGGCAGGCTGGAGCAGATGGTGAAGCAGCTCGTCGGTTTAAAAAGCGCAGCCGTCTCGTATATAGAAGAATCCGACATAAACGGGGTCATCAGCGACTCGCTGAAGTCCTTTGCCAAAGCACTAGAGGACCGCGGCGTGGCTGTCGAGCTCTCCCTGACGCCGGACCCGCCCCTGGTCCCTGTAGACAGGGCGAACCTCGAAAGAGCGATATCGAACATCATCGAGAATGCCATAGAAGCGATGAATGGCGCTGTGCGCGTGCTGAGGATATCGTCGCAGGTGAATGGGGAATGCTTCGAAATGCGGATTGCCGATACCGGGAAGGGAATTCCCCGCGACAAGATAAAGAGCGTTTATGACCCTTTTGTCACCTCCAAACTTTACGGGCCGGGGCTCGGCCTCACTATGGCGCTCTCGATCATCCAGAGCCATAAAGGCTCGATCGTCGTCGAAAGCGAGGAGGGCGCAGGCACTGCGTTTACCATACGAATCCCCCTGAGAGGCCCGCTGAACAGGGGCGCTGTCAAACCTCCCCCCCAGGCTTAGCGCTTTCATTCGACACCGTTTGGGACCGGTCATACGCACTCCTTTCGCTGACGCCCTGCGAATACGGTTATTATGCTGTCTGCGGTTAAACTGCTGCATCATCCCCTCCTATCCCAAAAATGAGACCGCCGTCACAAAAATTAAATTTTCTGTCTTTTGGCGGGTGTATGCCGTAGCGTTTCGATTTTCGTTCTTGCTATAATCTCTGCGCGTAGCGGCCTTTTTCGCGGCCGTCATCCTGCAAGGAGGTTTGCAATGGCGCGAGCTCTCATATTCACGGTTCTTTTATTCATCGCGGCGCTGCCGTATACCATGGACGCGGCTGGTGCCAAAGGCCCCTCGGATGCCTGCAACGCGTGCCATGTCTTCTCTTACCGGTACATTCACGGCGCGATCCGCGACTGCTCCCTCTGCCACCCGGAGACTCCCTCGAAGAGGGAGGCAGCGAGGATCATCGATCCGGAAAGCAGCGCCGCAGCGCAGTCACACAGCTTTCAAAAAAACGCCATTGCCTATCTCTGCCCGTCACTCGAAGACCGTGAGTACCAGATGGAGATCGTCCTGACCGACAGAGAGGGGAGGGCCTCGTCTCCCCAGGCGATCCCGCTTATCCCCGCGTATATCGGTGAACACCGCGCGCCGACCCTCACGGAGATTTCAGGCGTGACCGTGGAAGAGATCAAGAAGGGCATCCTCGTGGAAGCGACCATCTCCTGGACGACCGACGCTCCTGCAACCACGGAAATCGAATACGGGCTGAGCAATGACCGGATGAGCGTCCAGACGCTGGACGCGCTCTTCACCAGGGAGCACCGGGCCGTCTTGAGCGGGCTGAAACATAAGAAACAGTACCGCTATCGCGTGGTGTCGAGGGATATCTACGGGAATAGCATCACGTCACCCGAGTACACGTTCGACACGGCGGAGGGCCTCTCGCCCCGGAAGGAGCCCAGGGCCGGAAAGGAAGGGGCTCCCGCGCTGGAAAGCGCGAAGGTAGTCAGCATAAGCGGGCAGAAGGGTCTTTACCTGATGCTCTCCGCAAACAAGCCCGCGGCCTTCAGGGCGGAGATAAGGGGATTCAGGCAGAAAGCGCTGAAGCATGGGGTCTCTGCAGCGCCCGAGCGGTATGCCACCATAGACGTGTGCATCGGATGCCACAAGCAGGACGAGTCGCACCCGGTAGGAGTGCGGGCCGATAGCAGAAAGACCAGAATTCCCCAGCATCTTCCGACGATTGAGGGCGGCGTCATTACCTGCGTGAGCTGCCATGATCCCCACGGGGGAGAGCGGAAGTTCTTTGCCCGGCTGGAGTTCAACAAAAAGCTGTGCGACGAGTGCCACATCTATGGCTTATAATCCATATACGCTCTCTTTGAAGAGGGCGCACCGATACGGGAGGGGAGAATGGAAACCGCCTACAAGAGAAAACGCCTAAACTATTCCATAAAGAAAGAGATGCAGGTGAGATTGCTGCTCAAGGTCCTCTCGGTCTCTCTGGCCAGCACCGGGCTCATGGCAGCGACATTCTATCTCTACAGCAACAGGAAGATCGGCGGAAGTTACCGGATGTTCCATATCCATGCGCAGAATTTTCTCGACTATCTCCTGCCGGCTATTGCGGTGTCCGTGCTCCTGACCGTCCTGCTCGCCGTTGCGATCGCGCTCTTCTTTCCCCACAGGATCGCAGGCCCTCTCTTCAGGATTGAAAGAGATCTTAAGGAAAGGGTCGGCGAGGGAGATCTCTCGGTGCGGTTTTCGCTGCGCAAAGGAGACGAGCTTACCGATCTGGCGGATGCGATCAACATAAGCCTCGAGAAGCTGAAGCAGCGCATCGAGGATATCAAACAGCCGGCCGAGAGGCTGGAGGCGCTCGTTGCCCAGGGGAGGGGAGATGAGGGGATCGCAGCGCTCGCAAAAGAAATAAACGCAGCGCTCGGAAAGTTCAAGCTCTAATTGATCGAGTCTTGGGCTGCACAGTGCACAGCACAGGGTCAGGTCTTGAATCTTGAAAAGAGTTAAAAAGAAGATAATTCAAGATTCAAGACCTGACCCTTTCTCTGCTCTCTCTGCCCTCCTTACTTCTCCGCCCGAGCGCCCGCGACCCACGAAACGATTTCATCCACCATGGCTTTGATCGTCGCCTCTTTGGGCATGATCGTAACTTTCAAACCCGCTCTCTCGATGGCCTTTGCCGTTACCGGACCTATGGCGGCAATAGCGGCGGGTTTCAGGAGGTCCATGGCGTCTTCGCCCATGATCTCGACGAAGTTCTTGAAGGTGGCGGCGCTGGTGAAGGTCGCGACCGAGATGCGGCCTTCTTTGAGGAAGCGTTTTAATCTCTTGCCGTGTTTCTCGGGCTTGATGGTGCGGTAGGCGGCAGGGGTGTCGATCTCTCCGCCGAGCTCGCGGACTTTGTCCGGAAATACCTCTCTCGCCTTTTCCGCTCTCGGCAGCAGTATTTTTATTCCCTTTAAGCTCCTGGCTCCTGACTCCTGGCTCCCGGATTCTTTTATGAATGCTTCCACCAGTCCCTCTGCATTGAACTCATCGGGGACGAGATCGACCTTCATGCCGTATTGGGTGATCGTCTTTGCAGTCTTCGTGCCGATGGCGCAGAGCTTGAGGCCCTTGAGGTCGCGGATGTCGCGGCCCCTCTCGAGGAAACGCTCCATGAAGAATTTGAAGCCGTTGCCGCTGGTGAAGATGAGCCAGGTGTAGGTCTCTATCTTATCTATCGTCTTGTCGAGCTCTGCATAGCTCTCGGGCGCTACGGTCTTGATGGTGGGGAAGCCGAAGATATCGGCGCCCAGGTCTGCGAGCGGTTCGTAATCCGGCGTGTATTCTCTCGTGACGAGCACGCGATGGCCGAAGAGCGGTTTATTCTCGTACCACTTGAGCGTATCTCTCAGTTTGACCACATCGCCCACCACCATGACGGCAGGGGGTTTGATGTGCTCTTCCTTAACGAGCGCCGCGATGCCTTTCAAGGTGCTGACGACGGTCTTCTGGTCGGGCCGCGTTCCCCAGCGCACTACGGCAACAGGCGTCTCCGGAGACTTGCCGTGCTCGATGAGCTTCGACGTAATGCCGCCTATGTTCTTTATGCCCATGAGGAAGACGAGGGTGTCGAAGGTCGAGGCGATGCGCGACCAGTTGAGCGTGCTCTCGGACTTATCGATGTCCTCGTTGCCGGTGATCACCGAGAACGAGGACGAATATTTTCGGTGGGTGATCGGGATGCCGGCATAGGCGGGCGCTGCTATGGAGGAGCTGATGCCGGGCACGATCTCGAACTCGATGCCGTGCTCGTGCAGCAGTTCCGCCTCCTCGCCGCCGCGGCCGAAGACGAAGGGGTCGCCGCCCTTGAGCCTGCAGACGATCTTTCCTTCTTTTGCCTTGTCGACCAGGGCCTGGTTGATCTCGTCCTGGGTCATGGCGTGGTGGCCGCCGCGCTTGCCGGCGTAGATGAATTCGGCCTCGTGGTTGATGTAGTTCAGTATCTGCGCGTTGATGTGGAAGTCATAGACGACCGCCTCCGCCTTCCGGAGGCAGCGGAGCCCCTTGACCGTCAAAAGCCCGATATCGCCCGGGCCTGCGCCGATGAGATAGACCTTGCCTTTTTTCATAATCTGATTGTTAACTGGCGATGTTCCCGTTGATGGGAGGTGCGTTCCTGCCGTAGACTTCGTCGAGGATCTCTTTCGCGCCTTTGGCGAGGAGGACCTCCGCGAGCTTCACGCCGAGCGCTTCGGCTCCGGCAGGATCGCCCTCGACACGGTCCTTGATGATCCTGTGGCCGGTGACGCTCCCGACGAGACCGTCGATCACGATCTTCCCGTCCACCAGACGGGCGTGCGCGGCAATCGGGACCTGGCAGCCGCCTTCGAGCTTCTTCAGCAGCGCCCTCTCTGCCCTTACGCAGGTCGAGGTTGCGGAATGGTTGAGCGGCGCAATAAGTCTGTTGATGAACTCGTCGTCGATCCTGCACTCGATGCCGACAGCGCCCTGGCCGATGGCGGGGAGGCTCACTTTCGTGTCGATCGCCTCGGTGATGCGCCCGGACCACCCCAGCCTCTTGACGCCGGCGAAGGCGAGGATCATGGCATCGAACTGTCCCTCGTCGAGTTTCCTGAAGCGGGTCTCGAGATTGCCCCGCAGCTGCGTGATCTTCAGGTCGGGCCTGATGCTGAGCAGCTGGCAGGAGCGCCTGAGGCTGCTCGTGCCGAGGGTGGCGCCCTGCGGCAGGCTGCTGAAATTCTGAAACCTGAACGTGCCGTCCTTCATCGGCGCGATAAAGGCGTCCCGCGGGTCTTCGCGCTCGCAGATCACGGCGAGATGGAGCCCTGCAGGGAACTCCGTCGGCACGTCTTTCATGCTGTGCACCGCGATGTCCGCCTCGCCGCGGAGGAGCGCCTCTTCGATCTCTTTCACGAAGAGCCCTTTGCCGCCGACCTTGGCGAGGGGGACGTCGAGGATCTTGTCGCCGGTCGTCTTGATCTTGTTGAGCTCTACGGCGAGGCCGGGATTCCGCTTCTGCAGCTCCGCCTTCACCCACTCGGCCTGCCACAGGGCGAGCCTGCTGCCCCGCGTGCCGATTACGATTTTATTCTTCATGCTCGTCTCCATTCAGCCCGTATAGTTTTTTGATCATCGCGATGAGCTCGTCTCTATCTTCGGAATCGTCTTTCAGCGCCGCGGTCGGCGGGTGAATGAGCTTGTTCATGAGCGAGGTGGCGAGGTACTCTATCGCCTTCATCTTCTTCTCGTCGAGGTCGGGGAATTTGGTCCTGAACTTCTCGAGCTCTTCGCCCTTTATCTCTTCGGCCTTCTGCCGCAGCGCCACGATGGTCGGGACCGAATCGAGCGAGGCTACCCACCTGATGAACTTCTCGACCTCTTCGGTGATGATCATCTCGGCCTTGTCCGCCTCTTTCTGCCGCTCCATCACGTTGGTGTCCACCACTTCCTGGAGATCGTCCACATCGTAGAGGTAGACGTTCTCGATCTTGTTGATCCCGGGGTCGATGTTCCGCGGCACCGAGATGTCGATGATGAAGACGGGGCGGTGCTTCCGCTCTTTCATCACCTTCTGCATCTGGTCCTTCCGGAGGACATAGGAGGGCGCGCCGGTGGAGCAGATGATGATGTCGGTGTGGACCAGCTCCTGGAGGAAATTCTCGAAGCGCACCGCCTTGCCGTTGAATTCGCTCGCGAGCTCGCAGCCGCGCTCATACGTCCTGTTGACCACCATCACCTCGGTCACGCCGTTGTTGACGAGGTGGCGCGCCGCCAGCTCGGCCATCTCGCCGGCGCCCATGAGCATGAAGGATTTGCCCGCGAGCTCGGTGAATATCTTCCGGGCGAGCTCTACGGCGGCAAAGCTGATCGATACGGCATTCTCGGCGATCCTGGTCTCGGTCCTGACCCGTTTGGCTGTCGAGATCGCCTTTTTCATCAGCTGGTTGAGGAGAATGCCGGTGGTCTTCCTGGCGAGGGCGAAGTCGAAGGCGTCCTTGAGCTGGCCGAGTATCTGGGGCTCGCCCACGACCATCGAATCGAGGCTCGCGGCGACCCTGAAGACATGGCGGATCGCCTGGGCGCCGGTATGCACATAGAGCGCCTTCTCGAAGTCGCACCGCCCGATGCCGTGGAAGGTGGAGAGGAACTGCTTGACGTTCTCCGCGCCGGAATTGCAGTTGCCGACGCAGGTGTATATCTCGACCCGGTTGCAGGTCGAGAGGAGCGCCACCTCCTTGATCTCCTGTACTTTCTTCAGGCCGAAGACTCCTTCTTCGAGCTTCGGTCCGTTGAAGGCGAGGCGCTCGCGTACATCGACGCCTGCGGTCTTGTGATTTAAGCCTACTACTAGAATCTTCATGAGAACGTATGCAGACTCTTCAGTGTGAGATTGACCCCGAAAAAGGTGAACAACACGACCACGAATCCTATTATCGACAGGATGGCGGCTTTCTTTCCTCGCCAGCCGGCGGTCAGCCGGATATGGAGCACGAGGGCATAGATGAACCACGTGATCAGCGACCAGGTCTCCTTCGGGTCCCAGCGCCAGTAGCTTCCCCAGGCATTCTCTGCCCAGAGGGCGCCGGTGATGATGGCGAGTGTCAGGAGGGGAAAGCCCAGGGTGATCAACTTATAATTTATTTCATCCAGCACCTGGAGACTCGGCAGCCGCTTGAACAGGCCGTGCGTGCGCTTCGCCTTCAGGTAGTGCTCCTGGAGGAGATACATGATACCGACGCCGAAGGCTACGGCAAAGGCGGCGTTGCCGAGAAAGGCGAGGAACGTATGGATGCCGAGCCAGTAGCTCTGGAGCACGGGGCTGAGCGGCCGTATCTCGCGGGGCAGTACCGATGACGAGAGCATGAGGAGGAAGACGATCGGCATGATAAAGGAGCCCATGATGCCGATCTTGTAGCGGAGCTCGAGAAAGAAAAAGATGAGGACGACGCACCAGGCGAAGAAGGACGACGCTTCGTGCATGCTGGTGATGGGGAGATGCCCCGCTTCGAGATAGCGCGAGACGATGCTCGCCGAATGGATCGCGAACCCGACGCCGGCGGTGATGAGCATCAGCCGCGACGCCTCTTTCATGCCCCTGAAGATTTCGTAGATGCTGATGATCGTTGCGGTAAAGTAGGACGTCAGCGCCAGCTCGAAGAGTATGGTGCCCATCAGAAACAGCCGAGCTCGCAATTTTTGATCTTGATCTTCAGCTCGTCCGCGGTCTCCCCCACGTCCCGGGGCGATACGCCCAGCTCTTCCGCGATGGCCCGGGCGAGGGTGCAGGAGATCCTGCCGTCCGCCGACTTTTCATGCAGCAGCTCCGTAATGCTCTTTTTTTTCATTATCTTTTCCATGCAGTCTGCCAGCTCTCGCAGCGTCTTTTCATCCAGGGGGAGACCATACAGGCGGCATGCAGCGCGCTCGTGCTCCGGACTTCTTTCATATCGTACCTCGGGCCCCTCGTCATGTGCGCCGGGAATGATGACCACATCGGCCAGGTGCAGCAGTCTCTGTGCAGAGGCTTTTATCCTGTTTTTTGAGACACTTGATATAAATATTACAATATCGGGCTTTAAAAACTCAATTGCGCTGTTCCCTTCGACGAGGATGCCGTCGCAACCGGACGACGAAAGCCGGTCGAGGGCGAGCGGGAGCACCTCGCCGAGCCTCTCTGACGGCGATTGGACCCAGAGGACCGCTCCGGCTCCGGCGGCGAGCAGCCTGCCGGTGTCCTTATCCCCGCGGCCGACTACCGCGGGATCATCGGTGAGGGATGTGTAGAGGGAGGTCTTGGTGAACTTGACGGCACCCCAACGCCTGAGTGTAATCAGTGACGCGTGATGCGTAACGGGTGCCGTCTCTTTCTCCTTCAACTCGTTACGCGTTACGGATAACGCATTACGGTTCAGATAGCGGAGCAGTGCTGCGGCGAGGGTCGTTTTGCCGATATTGCTGTGGGCGCCGGCTATGCCGATAGTGAAGGACCTCTTCATCTGCCGTACGGACGAAGAGGGCGAGGCCTCTGCCATCAGGCCTCGTCCGCCACGGTCGTCTCCTGGGCTGCTGCATCGGGCTGCTTCTCTTCAGCGAGATAGGTGCACTCCTTGTTGACGCAGGAGAGGAAGACCTCTCCGGTCTTGCTGCGCTTCCGCACGAGGAAAGGCGCCTTGCACTGCGGGCACTCCTGCGGCACCGGCTTGTACCAGAGGGCAAAGGTGCAGTTCGGATAGTTGCTGCAGCTCCAGAAAGGCTTGCCCCGCTTCGACTTCCTCTCGACGAGGTCTCCTGCATCGAGCGGGCACTTCACCCCTGTGGAGACCGGTTTCGTGGTTTTGCATTCGGGGTATTGCGAACAGGCGAGGAACTTGCCGAACCTGCCGCTCTTGATGACCATGGGAGCGCCGCACTTTTCGCATACTTCGTCCGTAACCACCGGCTCCGGCTTCTGCGCCCCGGGCTCTCCCTCGAGCGGCCTCGTCGTTTTGCACTTGGGGTAGCCGGAGCAGGCGAGGAAGCGGCCGTGCCGTCCCCACTTGATGACCATGGGAGCGCCGCACTTCTCGCAGACCTCTTCGGTCGGGATATCCTGGGGCTTCACCTTGGCCATATCCTTCGACGCTTCCCTGAGGTCCTTGTTGAAGGGCTTGTAGAAGTCCTTGATCACCTCGACCCACTTCATCTTGGCCTGTTCGATATCATCGAGCTCGTCTTCCATCTTCGCCGTGAAGCTGAAGTCGATCAGCTCGGGAAACTTATCGACCAGGAGGTCGTTCACCACCACGCCGAGCTCGGTCGGCTTGAAGCGCCGGTCCTCGTTCTTTTCGACGTACTTCCGGTCCTGGATGGTCGAGAGGATGGCGGCATAGGTGCTCGGCCTGCCGATCCCTTTCTCCTCGAGCGCCTTGACGAGGGTCGCTTCTGAATAGCGCGGCGGCGGCTGGGTGAAGTGCTGCACCGGCTTCATCTCGACCTGGTCGAGAGCCGCCCCTTCCCGGAGCGCCGGGAGCAGGCCGCCTTCCTCCTCTTCGATATCGTCCCTGCTCTCGGTATAGAGCGCCATGAACCCCGGGAACTTTATCACCGTTCCCGACGCCCGCAGCTCGGTCCCTTCGATCTCCTTCTCCCGCTCCTTCACCCCGATGACGAAAGTCGTCTGCTCGAGCTGGGCAGGGGGCATCTGGCTCGCGATGAAGCGGTTCCAAATCAGGGTGTAGAGCTGGTGCTGGTCTCTCGAGAGAAAGCGTTTTACCTTCTCGGGCGTCTTGTCGTCGTAGGTCGGCCGTATCGCTTCGTGCGCCTCCTGCGCGCTCTCCTTGCTCTTGTACTGCGGCGGCTTCTCTGGCACGTAATCGTTGCCGAACTTCCTCCGGATAAGGTCCTGGGCCCACTGCTGCGCCTCGGGAGCGACCCTGAACGAATCGGTCCTCATATAGGTGATCAATCCCACCGACCCCTCATCCCCCAGCTCGATGCCCTCATAGAGCTGCTGGGCGAGCATCATGGTCTTCTTGGCAGGGAAGCGCAGCCTCCGGGCCGCCTCCTGCTGCAGGGTGCTCGTGATGAAGGGCGGCGAGGGCGACCGTTTCCTCAGCCTGGTCTCTATCGTGGCGAGAAAGAGCTCTTTGCTCTTGATATCGGCGGCAACACGCTGCGCCTCTTCTTCGGTAGTTATCAGGAAGCGCTCTCCCTCTTTAGCGTCCCGGTCGATGACCAGCCGGTTATGGTAGCGGTAGAGCTTCGCCGGGAAGGGGGAAACCGGCGCCGCAGTGTCGGACCGGCGGGGCTGGAGCAGGGCGTCGATGGTCCAGTACTCTTCCTTGTTGAATGCCTCGATCTCGCGCTCGCGGTCCACGACGAGCCGCACGGCGACCGACTGGACCCTTCCTGCGCTCAACCCCCTCCTCACTTTTTTCCAGAGGAAGGGGCTGAGGTTGTAGCCGACGAGCCGGTCGAGAATCCGCCGGGCCTGCTGCGCCTCGACCTTGTTGATATCGATCTCCCCTGGGTTCTTCATCGCCTCCCTCACCGCCCGCTCGGTGATCTCGTGGAACGTGACGCGGAAGATCTTCTTGGCGTTCTTGGAGCTCTTACCGGGCTTTATATCCTCGGCGATGTGGTAGGCGATCGCCTCTCCTTCGCGGTCGGGGTCGGTGGCGAGGTACACGGCATCGACACCCTTTGCCGCGCTCTTCAGCTCCTTGAGGACCTTCTCCTTGCCCGGTATCGTGATGTAGTGCGGGGTGAAGTTGTTGTCCACATCGACGCCCAGCTCCTTCTGGGGCAGGTCCTTGACATGGCCGACGGATGCCTTCACGCCGAACTCCTTGCCCAGTATCTTGTTTATTGTCTTTGCCTTCGCCGGCGATTCTACGATGACGAGCGACTTCAACGGTGTGTTCCTCCTTGGTTCCCGGCGTTCATTCCCGGATCTGCGGTGTTTTCAGTTCCATGTTATCTGGCGTCCCCTGCCGAAGATGAAGGCGTAGATCTCCTCGGTCTCGAGGTCCGTATCTTTCATGAGTATGTAGGCGAGGAGCGCCCTGATGGTGTCGAGCTCGGAGTCATCGATGAACTTCGTCAGCTCCATCATCGTGAGCTCTTCCTTCACGGTGAGGAAATCTATATCGAACGCGCTGACCTTCTTCATCATATCGTCTGCGTCGTAGCCTTTTTCGATGAGCTCTTTGGCAAGGACGCGGAGTATATCGATCAACCGTTTGGCCAAAACTCCTCCTCTAAAGTATATAAAAATTTTTCCCTTCTGTCTGCCTGACGATCCCTTTGATTTCGAGGCGGAGGAGTAGGCCCAGCAGCTTCGGGGGGGCGATCTTCAGTTCCCGTGCAATCGTATCGACGTGCTTCGGCTGATCCCCGAGAACAGTACATATTGCCTTTTCTTCATCGCTAATTTCAAGTCCGGCGGCAGCGTCGAAGCGTCGCGGCGCCGTCTTCTTCTCTGACCGGCCCGACGATCCCGACCGGAGCAGCCCGCGGAGGACCGGGGCGAGCTCCTCGATGATGTCGTCCGCCCTCTGGACCAGCCGGGCGCCTTTCCTGATGAGGCTGTTCGTGCCCTCCGCGTTCGGGATCGAGATGTTGCCCGGCACCGCGAAGATATCCTTGCCCTGATCGAGGGCGTACTGCGCAGTGATCAGCGAGCCGCTGTCCATCGTCGCCTCGACGACAACGACGCCGAGCGCGAGCCCGCTGATGAGGCGGTTCCGGCGCGGAAAGTTCTCCCGGAGCGGCGGCGCCCCCAACGGGAATTCGCTGATGACGGCGCCCGCATCGCATAATTCCGTGAACAGGCGCTTGTTCTCGGACGGATAGGGCCGGTCGAGGCCGCAGCCGAGCACGGCTATGCTCCTTCCTCCTGCCCTGAGCGCTCCGCGATGGGAGACGGTATCGATGCCGCGGGCCATGCCGCTGACGACGGTCAGCCCCCGTGCAGCGAGGTCGAAGGCAAGGTTCTCGGCGGTCTTTCTGCCGTAGTCGGTCATATCTCGCGAGCCCACGATCGCAATGGCGTACCGGTCCTCTTCACGCAGCGTTCCTTTTATATAGAGGATTATCGGAGCGTCATCGAGCTGCTTGAGCGGACCGGGATAGGCCGCATCGGTGAAGGGGACGACCGCTATTCCCCTCTCGCGCGCAGCAGCGATTTCACGGGTGACCTTGTCCCAGCCGTCGAATTCCTTTATGCCGTGGGCGCGCGAGGCGCTTATCTGCCCGACGCTCTCCAGCTCGGGAAGCGACGCTTCGAATATCGTGCGGGGAGAGCCGAAGGCAGCGAGGAGCCGCCGCGCCGTCATCGGGCCGACATCGTTTGCGAAGGCGAGGGCGAGAAGATGGACGAGGTCGTCGCCGGATGAGCCGGCCTGGCCGGCTGGTGATGAGGGGTCTTTCTTCATTGCGCTGCGGGTCCGGCCCCTCTACGATCTCCGTAACCGACGGGACGCCTTCAGGCGGAGGGCGTTGAGCTTTATGAAGCCCTCGGCGTCCTTCTGGTTGTAGACCGTCTCGGTCTCGAAGGTCGCGAGCTCGGGATTGTAGAGCGAATAGGGCGACTTCCTTCCCACGACGAGGCAGGACCCTTTGTATAATTTCAGCCGCACCGTACCGGTGACGTTCTTCTGCATCGCATCCACCGTGGTCTGGAGGAGCTCCCGCTCGGGCGCGAACCAGTAGCCGTAATAGACGAGCTCGGCGTACCGGGGGATGAGGGAGTCCCTGAGATGGAACACCTCCCGGTCGAGAGTGATCGACTCGAGCGCCCGGTGGGCGAGGTGGAGCACCGTGCCTGCGGGGGTCTCGTAGACGCCTCTCGATTTTATCCCGACGTAGCGGTTCTCGACGATATCGACCCTGCCGATGCCGTTATCTCCCGCGAGCCTGTTCAGCTGCTCGAAGAGGGCGACGGGAGAGAGCGCGGTCCCGTTCAGGCCTACGGGGTTGCCTTCCTCATACTCTATTTCGATATAGGTCGGTTTGTCCGGCGCCTTCTCGGGCGCTGTCATCATGGTGTACATGTCCTGAGGCGGCTCTGCCCAGGGATCTTCGAGCACGCCGCCCTCATAGCTTATGTGAAGGATGTTCCGGTCGGTGCTGTAAGGCTTCGCCTTGGTCACGGGGACGGGGATGCCCTGCTTTTCCGCGTACTCGATGAGTGACTGCCGGGAGGTGAAGGACCATTCCCTCCAGGGGGCGATCACCTGTATATCGGGCTTGAGGGCGTAATAGGTGAGCTCGAACCGCACCTGGTCGTTGCCTTTGCCTGTTGCGCCGTGGGAGACCGCATCGGCGCCCTCCTTGAGCGCGATATCGATCTGCTTCTTCGCTATGAGGGGACGCGCGATCGAGGTGCCGAGGAGATAGCTCCCCTCGTAAACGGCGTTGGCGCGCAGCATGGGGAAGATGTAGTCCCTGACGAACTCTTCACGCAGGTCCTCGACATAGGCGGTGGCCGCCCCGGTCTTGAGCGCCTTTTCCCTGACGGCAGGGAGATCCTCTCCCTGACCGAGGTCCGCGCAGAAGGCGATCACCTCGGCGTTGTAGCGCTCGATGAGCCACTTTATGACGATCGAGGTGTCGAGCCCGCCCGAGTATGCCAGTACGATCTTCTTTCCCATGTAGTCCTCCGCACCGCGTGATTAAGTGATTAAGAGAGTCTAACAGAATGAGCGAAGAGAGTCAGACAAGGCACAGTACATTCGCTCATTCTCGGTCGATGCGACCTCCGAGGCTAGGACAGTCCGCTCCGCCGTCCTGGCTTCGCCTGGGCTGCCCAAGCCGCTCATATACTATGCCTTGTCTGACTCTAAGTTCTTTCATTTTGTTAGAAGCTCTAAGTAAATATACACCTTAGCACAAATAGGGACTTTTGTGAAGGGGTTGAGACGGGGGGCGCTCGTGCGCATCACTGTCCGGGAGCCGTGTGCTCAATGCACGGAGCACGAGATGCACGGATCGTAGGCGCGCACGAGCATTTCGGCGAGCTTTGTTATCTCCGCGTCGCTTTTTCCCTCTGCAGCGTACCGGGTGACGAGCGCTTCCAGGTCGTGCTGTATATTGGCGTGGTTCTGCCCCGTGGGGATGACGCAGTCGGCCTTGACGATCTTTCCCCCGCTGTCGAACTCATAACAGTGGTAGAGGATGCCGCGGGGGACTTCAACGGCGCCGATGCCCCGTGCCTCGCGCGGCTCGACCGCCTGGCGCGGCGCCTCCCACCGGCTGTCGAGGAGCTCCTCGATCAGGGTGATGGACTCGAGGACCACGTGGACGCACTCGACGAGCTGGGCGATAGTGTTCATGAAAGGATTGCAGACGACCGGCGCGAGCCCGAAGCCGGTCGCGACATCCCTCGCAGCCGGATGGAGGAATGCGGCATTGTTGTTGATGCGCGCGAGCGCTCCTACGGCAAACGACCCCCTCGAAAGCCGGCACCACTTCGAGGTAGACTGCTCCACTCCGTACTCATTGGTCATCTGTACATATTCGTCTTCCCTTCTCCGGACTCCGTCGGTCGATACCAAATCCCCGCCGATGAACGGATAGCAGTCTTCGCCTCTCAGGGAAACGTACTCGGTCTCCCGTTCAAAGGAGGGGAGGGTAAAGGTCCCGAACAGCTCGACCGTCTTCACGAGATCGGCAGTCACGTCGTTCAGGCGACCCCTGAATCGGGAGAGCTCCTTTTTGTCGGGAAGCATGGTGAACCCGCCCACGACCGTGCGGGTGGGATGCAGCCGCCGCCCTCCGATGCAATCGCACAGGTCGTTGGCCAGGAGCTTCATCCCGGCCGCCATCGTTACGATATCCGGATGTGACTCAACCAGGGGCACAATGCTCCCTTTGTTGAAGAAATCGGGGGCGACGAGAAAGTAGAGATGGAGCAGGTGGCTCTGCAGGGTCTCCATATGCTTCAGCAACAGGCGCAGCTTCGAGGTCTGCACCGTGGGACTGATGCCGAAGGCGTTTTCTACTGCCCGTATGCTGGCAAGCGTGTGGCCGATCGAGCAGATCCCGCAGATCCTGCTCGTGATATACGGCGCATTCTCCCAGCGCTTGCCGACGAGCAGGGCCTCGAAGAAGCGCGGGGTCTCGACGACCTCCCATCGGGCATCGAGGAGCTCGCCGTCCTGAATGGCGATTTTTATAGTGCCGTGTCCTTCGACGCGGGCGACATGGTGGATAGCGATCGTGATGGTCATTTCCTTCGCACGCCCTTTCCGAGCGACCCGGTATACGCGGAAAACCCGCCGAAGCATTCGAGCCGGTCGAGCATCTCTTCATGCGAGAAACCGTAGTCCGTCATGATCGCTTCCATCTGGCTGATATTGACGTCGCCTGCCGGTCCTCTGCAGCCCCAGCACCCTGCCCGGCCGGTGGGGCACCACGCATCGCAGCCGGCGCGCGTGATAGGGCCGAGGCAGGGCTCTCCGAGATCGAACAGGCAGATATTTTCCCTGGCTTTGCATTCGGTGCAGACCGGGTATTCGGGGTGGACAACCGATTTGCCGAGCGCCAGGTTGGTAACGATCTTCTCGACCTCCTCCTTCTTGACAGGACAGCCATAGATGCGGAGATCGACGGGCACGACCCTGTCCACCGGCTGGACGGCCGACGTTTCGACGGGGTGTTCGCCGTACACCGTTCTCGTTACCCAGCCCTGGTCCGCGAAGCGGTTCTTGAGCTGGTTGACCCCTCCGAAGCAGGCGCAGGAGCCAAACGCCACCAGTATATCGGCCTTTTCCCGTATCGCCCTCAGACGATGGACCTCATCGCCGCGGGTAATACTGCCTTCGATGAAGGCGATCTCGTACTCGTCGGAGCGCTCCGACATGGCTTCGCGGAAGCTTACCACCTCCACGAGCGAGAGGAAGTCGAGCAGCGTGGCCTCGTTGTTCACGATCTGGAGCTGGCAGCCCTCGCACGAAGAGAAGTCGAAAAAGGCGACCTTCGGCCGGCGCACCGGCACGCCGAGATATGTTTTTGTCTTTGCCTGCGCGGCGCCCATCTATATTGCCTCCTTCAGGTTCATCACCGTCCAGTAATCGAAGACCGGGCCCTCGAGGCAGGTGTAGGTAGAGCCTATGTTGCACCGGCAGCATTTGCCCATGCCGCAGTGCATCCTTCGCTCGAGGGAGACGAACATCTTCTGCATCGGGATATCCGCCTTGGTAAGCGCGCTGCAGACGGACGTGAACATCGCCGGGGGGCCGCAGACAATCGCACAGGTGTCCTTGAGGGTCCCCCCCCGCCGGGCAATGATCTCGGCGAGCACATCGGTCGTCCTCCCCACCGGACCCTGCCATGAGGGGTCCGCGTGCTCCACGACGACATGCAGACTCACCTCGTCGTTGCGCCACCGGTCGTACTCGTAGGTGAAGATAAGCTGCTCGGCGGTCTTTGTGCCGTAGATGATATCGACCTTGCCGAAGCAGCACCGGTTCTCCAGGACGTATGAGATCGGCGCCCTGAGCGGGGCGAGCCCGATTCCGCCTGCGATGAGCAGGATATTCTGGCCGTGCATGTGCTCCACCGGGAAGCTCGTGCCGAAGGGCCCGCGCAGCCCCACTGTCGCACCCCTGCCGACCTTATCGAGGAAGTTCGTCAGGTTGCCGCATCTTCGTATGCAGAGCTCTACCGCGCCGCCGTGCGCGGAAGAGATCGAGAACGGCGCTTCGCCGATGCCGGGCAGCTCGAGCATGATGAACTGACCGGGCCTGAAGCCGAAGCGGTCTCTCTCATCGGGATCCGAAATCCGTATCTTGTAGAGCTTTTCGGTTGCCGACAGGGGAAAGATGCTCGTGATCTCCGCTTTATAGGTACATTCGAAGGCGCCGAGGTCGCCCCTGCGCCGGTTATCTCCTCCATGCATTGAGAGGACGTTCACCAGTTTCAGCTCATGCGCCATTGAGAGCCTCCTCTCCCCGTATGCTCGCGATCACCTCGGGAACGGTGATACCCGAGAGGCACGCTTCGCCGCATCTGCCGCAGCCGACGCAGAGCGACTCCTCAAAGGCCTCCACGAAGCCGCGATGTTTATGATAGTAGCGATATTTGAGCCGGATGTGGCGTTCGGGGCGGAAGTTGTGGCCGCCCGCGACCTGCGCGAAATCGACGATGGTGCATGAATATAGATACTTTGTCTTCCTCGCCTCCTTGAGGTCGAGGGTTACCGTTTCCTCTACGCCGTAGCAGTAACAGGTAGGGCAGACCTTCGAGCAGGTCCCGCACGAAAGGCATCTGTCTCCCCACTGCTTCCAGTGCTCGGACTGGAACTCCATGTCCAGTATCTTCATGAGATCGGTGGTATCGATAGAGGTAATGAACTTTCTGTTCTTGGCCGCAATCGTTTTCATGTACCGGATATGGTCGTCCTCATGCGGTGCTGCGGACGTTATACTATTGATGAAGCGGAAGGCAGCCTCGGTGCGTATCTCGATGAAGTATCTCTCTCCGATATCGGTGATGAACATGTCGAACCCGTGCAGGGCCGTATCCGCGCCGACCGAGCGGCAGAAGCAGTAGGGCTGCGGCGTGCATTCGATCCCGACGATGAAGAGGTTTTTTCTCTTGACTGCATAGTACGGCATCGGAAACACGCTGCCCATAAGGACTTTGTCCAGTCTGTTCAGCGCGTTGATATCGCAGGCGTGAAGGCCGAACACGATGCTCGGACGGTCGACGTTGTAGCTCACCGACTTCGTCCAGTCGCCGTCTCCTACCTCGAATACGGCGAGGTCTTCCCTGTACGGAAGAAACAGGCGTTTGGGAGAGAGCTTTGTCGTGGTGTAATCGATGCGCACTTCAGCGAAGTCCGCTACCTCTTCGAAGGCATACACCGGCGACCCGCTCCTGTCACGCGCCTTTTCGACCGGCCCCACAACCCTGTTTCCCTCGGCGAGGACGTCGAACAGCCGCGCCAACTCCCCTTTTGCAATGACCCTGAAGATCATTCTTACCCCCTATGAGTGTGGCAGTTCTGTTCCCGGATAGCATGTTATCGTTGTTTTTTCGGAAGAGTTGAGTCTTTCGGGGGGATGGCTCACCCGTTGAGCGAATGGGGGCTCGCTCAACGGGCGGGGAGGGAGGGGACCTCGGGGGCCCCGCTGTTATTTCCTTCCTGCAGCCGCCATTTGACCGGAGGTTATGTTCTTGATCAGCGTATCCACCGGTATGGCGGGAAGCGTGAGGAGCTCGACCGATCCGCGGGCGCCCAGCTCGGTCGACATCCTCATGATCGTCTCGTTGTCGGGGGCCTCGATGATATTGACGAAGTCGTAGGGGCCGAGCACCGCGAACTGCTCGGTGACCCTGACGCCCATCGACTCGAGCTCCTTGTTTACTTCGAATATCCTGTTCGGGTTTTCCTTGAGCGTCTTTCTGCCCTCGTCGGTCAGCTTGCTGAGAATTACGTACTGTGCCATAATGATTCCCCCTCCTTTGGGTAATGTTATTTCTATTACCCTTATACACCGGAAACCGGGGGTTGTCAATTTGTCAATAAAGGGGATGAAAAAGAGGCAGGCGCTTTCTCGCACCTGCCTCTCAAGGACCGAACAGGGGACGCGCTAGCAGCCCGCCTTGGTTCCCCTCAGGTCGTTGGAGCCCTTGATGACGTTCCTGCCGCCCTCGCTGACGTACTTTACCTTGACCTCGTCGCCCTTCAGTATCCGGTCGTCGAGCTTCTTCATGGCGCTCTCGTTCTCGACTGCAAAGGTCATGTCCTTGCCGTCATCGGTGGTGATGGTTACGGTCTTGCCCGCCAGGTCGTAGTCCTTCACTTTGCCCTTGACCGTGACTTTCTCGGCAGCGAGAACGACGCCCGAGAGGAGTGCGATGCTGAAGAGAGCCATTACGGCCAGTGCGATTACCCTTGATGCCTTCATAGTGCCTCCTTTTGCAGAGAGCGCCTCTGCGCTCTCATGTGGTGAATTGATTACGCTTTCCTGCCTGCCTTCTTCTTCGCGGGCTTGGCCGGCCTCTCGTCGGCTTTGGTTCCCTCACCCTCGTCCGACGCAGCTTCGAACCTCCCGCCGACCCTCATGGGATCTCCGGCATAGCCCAGGGCCTTCCAGTCGAGGCGATGGCCGCTGAAATGGCAGTCGGCGCACTTCAGGGCCCTCCCCTTCGGCGCCACTTCGTGGTTTATGCTGCCGTAAAAGGCGGTAGAGACGAACTCGTGCTTGCCGCTATAGGGCAGCCCCGATGCCTTCGCGCCGTCGGCAAGGGCCTTTTCCCAGTTGTAGTGGCTCCAGAGGCCGCCGAAGTTCTGGAAGATCGAGAGATGCTTGTGCTGCGAATCCATCGGCTGCTTGCCGGTATGCACCTTGAAGGGATATATCTTGGAGCTCCTGTCCCTGATGTCGCCGACCGGCTTGGAGATGTAGACGACTTTTTTCGGATCGGCGATCTTCTGTCCCTTCAGGTACCGCTCTATGGTGCCGTTGTACCAGGCGTAGGTCGGGACTACGTTCTTGCCGTAGGTGAAGGTACCCTTGTGCTTTGCGTAGGTCTCCTTGCCGAACTCTTCCTGGATATCTTCGATATCCCGGCCTGCCGTAGACCAGTCCCAGCTCATCTTGGTCGCGTGCTCCTTTGCAAAGACAGGGATATGGCAGGTCTGGCAGGCGACGGTCCTCTCGTGTCTCGCCAGCGTCTTGTGGGCGCCGGAGGATTTATGCGGATCGCGGTGGCAATCGCCGCAGCCTACCCTGCCGTCGTGCGTTGCGAGAAAGGTCGAGGCGCCGGCGATCTTATGGTCCTTTGTAACGTGGCAGGCCTGGCAGGTCATATCGGCGGGACCGCCCATATGCACGTCGTGATCTCTCGTCGGCTTGCTGAGCGCGGAGTCCATATCGCCGTGCTTTACGGCATCGCCGCCGCCGCCGTGGAAGTGGCAGACGCCGCAGTTATCCCTGTTCGGCATGCCGACGCTCTGGGCAGCCTTCACGAGATTGATCTTGCCCGCTTCCATGAGCCTCTTATCGACTTCGCCGCCGAGGCCTTTTTTGTAGTTACCCTCTTTGGCGTGGCAGACGAGGCAGTCTACTTTCGACTTGTCCTGTGGAAGCTTGTCGTTATCGACCCAGCCGTATCCCGCATGGCACTTGACGCAGAAGGACCTGCTGCCGCCCTCGACATCGGTGCAGAAATTGTTGAGCAGGTTGGCCTTTCCGTACTCTTCTGTGCTGCTCTCCATGCCCTTGACGGTCCGGGGAGCGCCTTTCCATTTGTAGTGGGGAGTATTCATGACATCCCCCGCCTGCTGGTCATGGCACTGGATGCAGACCTTGCTCACCTCCTCGCCGGAAGTGAACGGTCCCTGAATCAACGGGGAATGGTCCATCGATGCCGCAAGCCCGTAAGCAGGGGCCACGAGCATCACAGCGAGCGCGACGATTACCCTGCAATGTGCTCTCACAACGACCTCCTCTGAACTGTTTTTCTGGGGGCTGCTGCAAAAGAACAGCCCTGTAAGGTTTTCGTACGAGGACAGCGGCAGGCGCTTCCGGGGGAGGAGCGGGGATGAATGATGAATGAGGCCTCGGCGCCGTCGTCCGCTCTATTCATGGAAAAGCCGTAGTGCATGGAGTATTCCGGTAGAGAAGGGCCATCCTTCTCGGTTTTTTACATTATGAGCCAAAGCCGGGAATATTGTCAAGAGATTTCGAAACTATTTGATCTGGCCGCTCTCCTGTCCGCTCCTTGACCGATGCGGCGCTTTTCAACTACTGTATAAGATACTATGGAAACCATACGCATTCCCCGTATAATGCAGGAGACCTCGAAGGTCCATCGTATCAAGGGCAGGACCATCGGCCTCGTCCCCACGATGGGAGCGCTTCACGAAGGGCATCTCAGTCTCGTCAAACGGGCGAAGAACGAAAATGACGTCGTTGTCGTCAGCATCTTCGTCAACCCCCTCCAGTTCGGGCGGAACGAGGACTTCGACCGCTACCCCAGAGATATCGAGCGGGACAGGGAGCTGCTGAAAAGGCTCGACATCGACGTGCTCTTCGCTCCTGACCCGAAGCTGATGTATCCCGACGCGTTCGCTACGTCCGTAACCGTCGGTCGATGCTCGGACACGCTCTGCGGCGCCTTCAGGCCCGGCCATTTTACCGGCGTGGCGACCGTCGTCGCCAAGCTCTTCAACCAGGTGAAGCCGACGAGGGCGTACTTCGGCCAGAAGGATTTCCAGCAGACGGTGGTGATCAGGAGAATGGTCGAGGACCTGAACATGGATATCGAGATCGTCATCGGGCAGACGATACGGGAAGCCGACGGCCTTGCCCTGAGCTCGAGAAACGCCTATCTTTCCGGCGCCGAGCGGCAGGCAGCTGCCCTCCTTTACCAGGTGCTGCTGGCGTCGTCGGGGGCGGTTACGCCGGGGGAAAGGACCGACGAAGTACGGGAAGCGATGCATAAGGCCCTCCGCGCCGCGCCGCTTATCGCCGAGGTGCAGTATGCCGGTGTCTACGACCCGGCGACCCTGGAAGAGCTCGCGGAATTCGGGAAGAGAAATCTCCTCGCCGTAGCCGTGAAGATCGGCGGCACCAGGCTGATCGACAACATGCTCGTCGAGAAATAATCTCCCGCACTGTTCCTCTTTCCAATTACGGGAAGCTCTGCGGACGCGCCGGCAGGGCGCCGGCACAGACTTCCTGCGCCGCCGTCTTCCCCATCCCGCTGAAGTCCGCGCCCTTGGGAATGACGACGATCCCCTTCGGACTGACGTGGAAGCGCCGGCGGTCCTGCTCGAGATCGTAGCCGATGACGAAGTCCGGCGGGACCTTCACGTCCTTATCGATGATCGCCCTCCGTATCCTCGCCCGCCTCCCGATCTCGACATTCTCCATGAGGATCGACTCCTCCACCGAGGCCCAGCTGTTGATTCTGACCGCGGGAGAGAGCACCGAGCTCTGGACGCTCCCGCCGCTGACGATGCAGCCGTCGCAGACGATCGAGTCGAGCGCCGAGCCGATCCTCCCGCCCGGATACTTCTGCGCGAAGACGAATTTTGCAGGAGGGCCCTGCTGCTGGTAGGTCCTGATCGGCCAGTCGTTGTCGTAGAGATTGAGCAGCGGGTCGACCGAGACGAGGTCCATGTTCGCCTCCCAGTAGGCGTCGATGGTGCCCACGTCTCTCCAGTATTCGGCCGACTTCCTGTTTTCATCCCTGAAATTGTAGGCGTAGAGCCCGCCCGATGCGATCATGCGGGGAATGATGTCCTTGCCGAAGTCGTGATCCGACGGTGTCCCGGCATCGCTCTTCAGCGCCTCGATCAGATTGCTGGTAGTGAAGAGGTAGACGCCCATCGAGGCGAGGCAGTGGTCCGGACGGCCCGGGAGCGTCTTCGGCTCTTTGGGCTTTTCCTCGAAGCCGATGATGCGGTGCTCCTCGTCGGTCTCCATGATGCCGAAGGAGGAGGCGCTCCGGCGGTCCACCTCGATCGACGCTATGGTGCCGACGGCGTCGTGCTCGAGGTGGAAGGCGAGCATCTTCGCGTAGTCCATCTTGTAAATGTGGTCGCCCGAGAGGATGAGAAGATAGGAGGGCGCCTCCTTCTCTATGAAATAGAGGTTCTGGTAGACGGCGTCGGCGGTCCCCTCGTACCACCGCTCGTCGATGCGCTGCTGCGGCGGGATCGAGATGATGAACTCATCGAGCGAGGGGTTCAGGAGGTGCTCCCATCCCATGGCGAGGTGGCGGTCGAGGGAGAGCGACTTGTACTGGGTCATGATCGCCATCTTCCGGATCTGCGAATTGATGCAGTTGCTGAGGGTGAAGTCGATGATGCGGTACTTCCCGCCGAAGGGCACCGCCGGCTTGGCCCGGTGTATGGTCAGCGGGTGCAGGCGTTCACCCTTGCCGCCGGCGAGGATAAGGGCGAGCACCTCTTTGAGGGCAGCGGTTTTAGAGTCTTTTCTCATACTTTAAACTCTAGCAGCAACAAAGGTCGCCGTCAACGAAAATAGTATTCGGACTAAGAGCGTCTAACGGAATGAGCAGGGGGAGGGGGGTGTGGTATAATTCCTCTATGCAAGGGCGTTCGCATCTCTTTCAGAGGACCATCGCACCGGCACTCCGTCGTATCGCCGGCCTCCTCTGTCTCGCCGCACTCGCCGGCCCTGCCTCTGGCAAGCCCGTCCCCGATAAGCTTGATGAGCCTGCTGCGACCGGCGCGCCGCGGCCGCGGGTAGTCGTGCTCACCATCGACGGCGTGATCAACCCCGTTGCTGCGGAGTATCTCGAGTCCGCTCTTAAAAAAGCTGCGGCGCGCAAGGGCGGACCGGATGCGGTCGATGCGCTGGTCGTCATGCTCGATACCCCCGGCGGCCTCGACAGCTCGATGAGGAGCATGGTACGCGCTATCGTGAGCTCGCCGGTGCCGGTGGTGGTGTATGTGGCGCCGAGCGGCGCCCGTGCGGCGTCGGCCGGGGTGTTCATCACTATGGCCGCCCATGTGGCGGCAATGGCGCCGGGAACGAATATCGGCGCTGCCCATCCTGTTGCGGTGGGGGAGAAGATGGATAAGGTGATGTCCGATAAGGCGACGAACGATGCGGCCGCCTATATCCGGTCCATCGCCGCAGAGCGGGGGAGAAACGCCGAGTGGGCGGAAGAGGCGGTGCGCAAGAGCGTCTCGATCACCGCAGCGGAAGCGGTGGAGAAGAACGTGGTCGATCTCGTCGCGAAGGATATGCCCGAGCTCCTCTCGGCGATCGACGGCAGGCGGGTCACGACAGCGAAGGGGCAACAGGTGCTTCGTACTGCGCAGGCGGTCACAGAGCCTTACGAAATGGGCCTGCGGCATAAAATCCTCGATCTGATCAGCAACCCCAATGTGGCGTATATCCTTATGCTCCTCGGGTTTTACGGTCTCTTCTTCGAGCTCACCAACCCGGGCGCCATCTTCCCGGGCGTGATCGGTGCGATCTCGCTCATCCTCGGCTTTTACGCGTTCCAGACCCTTCCGGTGAACTATGCAGGGCTCCTGCTGATCCTCGCCGGCATCGTTCTCTTCATCCTCGAAGCAGCGGTCACCTCCTACGGCATGCTGACCCTCGGCGGCGTCGCCTCGCTGGTGCTCGGGTCGCTGATGCTCTTCGATTCTCCGTTCCCCTTCTTCAAGCTCTCCCTCTGGGTCGTTATCCCCGCAGCACTGGCTACGGCCTTGTTCTTCTTCGCCACCTTCAGGCTCGCCTACCGGGCGTTCAGGAACAGGCCCGTCACCGGCGCCGAGGGGCTCGTCGGCGCGGAAGGGTCGGCGCGCTCGGATATCACTGCCGAGGGCGGCATGGCCTTTATCCACGGCGAGCTGTGGTCCGCTTTCTCCGATGAGACGGTCCGGAAGGGCGAGCCTGTCCGCGTGGAAGCGGTGAAGGGGCTGAAGCTGAAGGTGCGGCGGGTCCGGCTTCCTTGAAAAAACTGCCGGGCCTTCCTTACAATACATCCGACTATGAAAGCGCTTGTAACCGGAGCAACGGGGTTCATCGGCAGTCATCTCGTTGACTCTCTGATTCGTGAGGGGCTCGAGGTATCCTGTCTGGTGCGGGACACCTCGAACATGAAGTACCTCGAGGACCTCTACTGCAGGACCGTACGGGGCGACTGTACCGAGAGCGCCTCGCTCGCCGCCGCTGTCCGGGGCGTGGATTATGTCTTCCATCTCGCGGGCCTCACCAAGGCCTGCACCGAAGAGGATTTTTACCGGATCAATGCCAAGGGTACGGAGAATCTCATCGAGGCGGTGCGTCTGCATAACCCGACGATCAAGCGGTTCGTCCACCTGAGCAGCCTCGCTGCAGTCGGTCCGAGCGCCGACAGCACGCCCCTCACCGAGACCTGCACCGCGGCGCCGGTGTCGCTCTACGGCAAGAGCAAGCTCGAAGGCGAGCGTGCGGTGCTGCGGCGGCGCGACGACCTGCCGGTTACCGTCATACGGCCCCCCGCAGTCTACGGCCCCCGCGACCGGGACCTCCTGGTCTTCTTCAAAATGACGAAGTCCGGCATAGTCCCCTACTGGGGGAAGTGTTCCTATTCATTCATATATATTGACGATCTGATACGTGGTATAATACGTTCCGCGCTGAGCGAACAGGCGCGGGGGGAGATATTCTTCCTGTCCGATGGAAATATTTATTCCACGGATGATATCATTGATGCTATCGCCGAAGCGGTGCAGCGCCGGCCGATGCGCGTATCGGTCCCCCGGTTCGTGATGCCTCTCCTGGGTCTCATTTCTGAAAAAGTTAAGGGAGCTGCTATTATCAACAGCGATAAGATAAGGGAAATGCAACACTCCTACTGGATTTGTGATACATCGAAGGCGAGAGAGCGGCTGCAGTTCGAGCCGAAAGTAAACATCAGGGAAGGAGCACGATGGACAGCAGACTGGTACACCATCCACCAATGGCTATGACCGCACGGACGGATATCTTCGAGAAGTGCTTCAGGTTCACCGCCGCCCGCGATCTCCAGAAGATCGGCGTCTATCCCTTCTTCAGGGTTATAGAGAGTGCGCAGGATCCCGAAGTCGTCATGAACGGGAAACGGATGATCATGGTCGGCTCGAACAACTACCTGGGGCTCACCAACCACCCGAAGGTAAAAGAGGCGGCGGTCGAGGCGGTCAGGAAATACGGCACGGGGTGTGCGGGCTCGCGCTTCCTCAACGGCACACTCGATATCCATGTGGCGCTCGAAGAGAAACTGGCGCGTTTCATGCGCAAGGAGGCGGCGCTCGTCTTCTCGACGGGGTTCCAGGTGAACCTCGGCGTGATCTCGGCGCTCGTCGGCAAGGATGACGTGGTCGTCATCGACAAGATGGACCACGCGAGCATCGTCGACGGCTGCCGCCTGTCGTACGGCGAGGTGAAGCGCTACAAGCATAATGATATGGCCGATCTCGAGCGGGTCCTTTCGGATAACAACGGCAGGGGCAAGCTCGTCGTGGTCGACGGCGTCTTCAGCATGGAGGGCGACATCGTCGAGCTTCCCGACGTGGTGGCGATTTCGAGAAAGTACGGCGCCCGCGTCATGGTGGACGATGCCCACGGCATCGGCGTGCTCGGCAGGACGGGCCGCGGTACGGCCGAGCACTTCGGCATGGAAAAGGATGTCGATCTCATTATGGGCACCTACAGCAAGTCCCTCGCGTCTATCGGCGGGTTCATCGCCGGCGATGAGGACGTCATCCATTATATAAAGCATTTCGGCAGGGCGCTCATTTTCAGCGCGAGCCCGCCGCCCGCCTCGGTAGCGTCGGTGAGCGCGGCCCTCGACATCATCGAGAGCGAGTCGGAGCGGATCGAGCGGCTCTGGGCGAATACGAACAAGATGCTCGCCGCCTTCAGGGAGCTCGGCTTCGAGATAGGACCGAGCCAGACACCCATCATCCCGGTCATCGTCGGCGAGGACGAGACCGCCTTCAGGATGGTGATGGCGCTGCAGCAGGAGGGGGTCTTCGCCAATGTCGCCGTCTCTCCTGCCGTGCCCCCGGGCAAGGCGCTGATCCGGACGAGCTATATGGCGACGCATACGGAAGAGCAGCTCGACCGGGTGATCGAGGCGTTCAAGAAGGTCGGCAAGGCCTTCGGCCTGATCTGACCGCAGGTACTGGCTCTCGAGGATTCCATAGCTCCGGCACCCGTTACCATGAACACAGAGGCGCAGGTAGAAGTACGGGAAGTAACCACGAAACGCGATCTCGAGCGCTTCATACGATTTCCGCTCTCCCTCTACGCGCACAATCCCCTGTATTCGCCCCAACTGAACAGGGACATGCGCGTCCACTTCTCCTCACGCAATCCCTTCGTCAGGGATAATGAGGTCACCTATTTTCTCGCGGTCAGGGAGGGTGCGGTCGTCGGCCGCGTCGCTTCCATTCTCAATCCCGACCACCTGCGGCTCCACAACGAGAAGACGGGCTTTTTCGGGTTCTTCGAGTCGATAAACGATCCTGCTGTTGCCGCCGCCCTCTTGCAGCGGGCCGCCGGCGAGCTGCGCGGGAAGGGAATGGAGACGCTGCGCGGTCCCATGAGCTTTTCGACGAACGAGGAGTGCGGCTTTCTCCTGGAAGGGTTTTCCGACCCGCCGATGCTCATGACTCCGTATAATTATCCCTATTACAACGATCTCGCGACCGGCTTCGGTATGGAAAAATCCAAGGACCTTTACGCGTTCATCTATGACTTCAAGACAGAGCTCCCCGATAAGGTGACGCGTGTCGCTGCGCTGGCGGAACAGCGGGGCGTCACCGTGCGGCCCGTCGAGAAGAGACGCTTTATGGCTGACATGGGAGTGTTCAGGGAGATTTACAATGCAGCCTGGGAGAAGAACTGGGGGTTCCTGCCGCTCTCCGAAGACGAGCTGGAGTACTCGGCAGGACGGCTCAAGCCGCTCGCGGTCCCCGAGCTCACGCTCATCGCCGAAAGAGAGGGCGAGCCGATCGGATTCCTCGGGCTCATTCCCGATTTCAACAGCGTCCTGCGGCATATGCACGGCGCCCTCACCCCGGTCACCCTGCTGAAAGCGCTCTACTACTCCCGGAAGATCACTGCGCTCAGGCTGCTGCTCTACGGCATCAAGGCCGAATACCGCAACAGGGGCGTCGACGCGCTGCTCTTCAAGAAGGGATTCGACGCTATCCTGAAAAGCGGTTATCGAACTATAGAGTTCTCCTGGATCCTCGAGGACAACATGCCGGTCATACGGATCGCCGAGCTCTTCGGCGCACGACTGTACAAGAAATACAGGATCTACGAAAAGAAAATCGCGTTATAGCGTACAGCGTTTGTCGCGTTTATAGCGTTGAGAAAATCGTCTTTTACGCTATGAACGCGATAAACGCTGTACGCTATAACGCTATAAACGCTATAACGTTATTTTTTAAGCGCCAGCACCGCGTTGATCCCGCCGAAGCCGAACGAGCTCGATAATGCCACGGTCATAGGCAGGCAGCTCGGTTCGGTTATGACATTGAGATCGCACGACGGGTCTTTTTCGGAAAGATTGATGGTCGGAGGTATGATCTCTTCCTTCAGGCTCATGGCGGTGCAGGCTATCTCGAACGCTCCTGAGGCGGCGAGCATATGGCCTGTCATCGATTTGAGGGCGCTGACCGGCAGGCGTGCCGCACGCCTGCCGAAGACCTGGTGGAGCGCCTCTGCTTCGGTACGGTCGCCCAGCGGCGTAGAGGTGGCGTGGGCGTTTATATAATCGACCGCTTCAGGCCCGACCCCCGCATCGTCGAGGGCTGCGCTTATCGCCCGCGCCTCTCCCTCTCTCTGCGGCCGGGTGAGATGATGGCCGTCGGAGAGCGTGCTGTAGCCGATGATCTCGGCATAGACCGGTGCGTTCCTCAGCCGGGCCGCGTGATACTCCTCGAGGACCAGCACTGCCGCGCCTTCGGCGAGGACAAAGCCGTCCCTCTGCCGGTCGAAGGGCCTGCTTGCAGAAGCATCGGACAGGCGCGAGAGCGCTCCCGAGCTGCCGTAACCGCTCACCCCGATCCTGCAGAGCGGCGCTTCCGTGCCGCCGGCGAAGACCCGTGATGCCTGGCCGGAGCGTATCATGCGGAAGGCCTCGCCCACGGCATTGGCTCCCGAGGCGCAGGCAGTAGAGATCCCGAGGCAGACACCGGAGGTCCGGAGCTTCTGCGCGATGATCGAGGCTGCCATACTGATCGTGGTGGCCGGCATCAGGAAGGGAGAGGGGCGTCTGCCAGCGGCAGATGCATGAAGTGCCCGTTCCAGGGTGCCGATGCCGCCCCTGCTCGAACCGATAATAACGCCGGAACTTTCCCCTGAACGGGCTATACGCGGGGAGCGTGCCCGCTCTTCCGGGATATGCGGCAAGAGCCCGGCATCCTCTGCAGCCATGACCGCCGCGGCAAGGGCGTAATGGATGAAGGGGTCGAGCTGCCGGCGCTCCTTTTCCGAGAGATACGGCGAGGGATCGAAGCCCTTGACCTCACCGACGACGCTCCAGGGGAGGCTGGAGAGATCGCGTCCCGCAGCCCTGGCCAGGCCCGAAGCTCCTTCGAGCATCCTGTTCCATGAGCCGCGGAAGTCAGGAGCGAGAGGGGTCACCGCGCCGATTCCTGTAATGACCACCCGTTGCATGGTAAACTATGATAACACAGCCGGTTTACCATGGTCATGTTTCGTTTATTTTTGCCGATAATGTATGGTAAGGTATAGCTGATTATGTCCAAACTGTTAAAAGAACGGAGAAAAGAGCTCGGCAAAGAGGTCAACGACATCGCCGGTGTCACGCGGATCAAGAGTGCCTATTTGCGGGCGATCGAGGAAGAAGAGTACGAAAAGCTCCCCGTCGAGGTCTATACGAGGGGGTATATACGTGAATACGCAGAGTTTCTCGGAGTTCCCTCTGACCAGGCCCTCGGACCGTATGAGGCGTACCTGAAAGAGAAAGGGGTCAGGAAAGATAAAGATCTCTTTGTCGACAAGAGCTTAGCCTCGAGATTGGCAAAGGAGCATGGCGACCAGGAGACCTCCCTGGAGCGGCAGCATATCCTGGAAGAGGTGCTCGGCGACCGCGAGTCCCCCCCGCCTGTCCCAGGAGAACAGCCCGGCCGGAAGAGAGGCATTCCCAGGCTGGTATGGGTCATGCTGCCGGTCATTATCGCTGTTGCGCTCTATACCTATGTCTCGCAGCAAGGGAGCACTCCTCCCGTCCAGCAAACAGTGCCGCAAGCTCCTCCGCCTCCGGCGGCTGAGCCGGCCGCTCCCGCTCCGGACGAAGCTGCTCCGCCGGGCTCTGCCGTTGCACCCGGCCCCGCCAGCCCCGCCAGCCCCGAAGGTTCACCGGGAGCTCTTCAGCAGCCCGCACCGCAGGGGACCGCTCCCGGCGGAGGACAGCAGCCGGCTGCTCCCGCAGTCAAGAGTCCTGCAGGAGGCGGCAGCGAGGCGCCTCCCGAAAAAGCTGCCTCCCCGAAAGAGAAACCGAAAGAGAAGAGCGAGCTGCAGAAGAAGAAGCAGACACTCGATATCGTCGCCACCGACAGGACATGGATCGAGATCGGCATAGACGGAACAGAAAAGAGGGAGGTGCTGCTCAATCCCGGCGATAAGGTGAGCTACGGAGCAAACGAAAGCATCGCCCTGGTCATCGGCAATGCTGCCGGCGTCAGGCTGAACTTCAACGGGAAGGCTCTCGAAAACCTCGGAGCCCCGGGAGAAGTGGTACGGCTGACGCTCCCGCGGACTGCTGCGCCGGGAGCCCCGAGCGGGGCATCAGGAAGCGCCGGGGGAAGCGCGGGAGCCGGCCCGCCTCCCGTAAAGAAGCCTGCCGAGGCCAGCGTGCCGGGCGTTCAGAAGCCCAAGCCCTCGCCGTCTGCTTCGGCCTCTGGTAGTCCTTCCGCCGCACCCTCTGAACCTGCCAACCAGTAAATCCCGTCGGTCGTCCATATCTCTTTTTGCCCGTTAGCCGCCGGACGTGGCGGGCCGAAGTCTGTGCTACAATATCAATAAGCAGGGTTCTGCTTGTCTTCAGGCGGATTATTCGGGAGTTCTCATGGTTACCAGGGAGTCGCTGCTCGCCTTTTTCAGAGAGAAAGTCACACGTCCCATCAGATTCATCGACATTGTCTACCTTTTGAATCTCTCTCCTGCGGAGAAACGCAGGATGAAGCGCTTCCTGCGGGAGCTGGTCGACGAGGGCGAGGTGGTGCGGACGAGAAAGGGGCTGTACGGCCCTGCGGAAGAGATGAGCCTCGTCTCCGGCCACTTCGAGGCCCATCGCGAGGGCTACGGGTTCGTCATACCCGAGAAGCCGGGAGAGCGCGATGTCTTCATTCCCGCCCGGGCTGCGCTCGGCGCCATGGACAACGACCGCGTGGTGGCCCGCATCGAGCACCAGCACCGGCGCGAAGGGACCATCGTCCGCATACTGGAGCGCGCCCATACGCGCATCGCGGGGACCTTCGAGAGGAGCAAGGGCGCAGCGTATGTCACGCCCAAAGACCGCTCGGTCCCCTTCGATCTCTACATCGCTCCCCGCGACACCGGCAAGGCCCGGGACGGCGACCGGGTCGTTGCCGAAGTCATAAGCTATCCCACCGATAAGCGGCCGCCTTCCGGCCGCATCATCAAGGTGCTCAAGAAGCCGGAGACCCCCGCCGACGAGGTCGAGCTCGTCATCGATGAGCTGAGCCTTCCGCGGAAGTTCCCCTCCGAAGTCGTCGACGAGGCCCGGGAGCTTTACGAGCAGGCAAAGGAGGGCCACCGGGGGCATAAGCGGAAAGACCTGCGCGAGCTTCCCACCGTCACCATAGACGGTGAACGGGCGCGGGATTTCGATGACGCCATCTCCATAGAGTACAGGGGCGAGCGGAGGGATGAGGGCTACCGCCTCTGGGTGCATATCGCCGATGTGGGCTACTACGTGCGCTGGGACTCGCCGATCGATCTCGAGGCACGGAAGCGGGGCACGAGCGTCTATTTTCCCGACCGGGTCATCCCCATGCTCCCCAAGGAGCTTTCGGAGGACCTCTGCAGCCTGAAGCCGAAGGTCGACCGCCTCGCCTTCACCGTCGAGATGGAGTTCGACAAGCACGGGACGAGGACCGGAGCCCGCTTCTATCCCAGCCTCATCAGGAGCGATGAGCGCATGACCTATACGGCGGTGCGGAAGATCCTGGTCGATAAGGATGACGAAGAGCGGATACGGTACGATTACCTCCTCGACCGGTTCGCGCTCATGGGAGAGCTCTGCGATATTCTCAAGGCGCGGCGGACGAGACGGGGCAGCCTCGACTTCGACCTCCCCGAGCCCGAGGTCCTCCTCGATATCCAGGGCAACCCCGAAGCGATCGTGAGGGCCGAGCGCAATTTCGCCCATATGATCATCGAGGAGTTCATGATCGCTGCCAACGAGGCGGTCGCGGGGTTCCTCGAAGAGCTCGAGGTCCCCTCGCTCTACCGTGTGCACGAAGAGCCCGATCCGCTCAAGCTCGAGAACATTCTCAAGGTCATAACGACGCTCGGCATCATCCCCCGGGGCAGCAAGGGGCTCAAGCCGAAGGACTTCCCGGGCCTCATACGCCAGATCAGGGGCAAACCGGAGGAGGATATCCTCAACCACATGATCCTGAGGAGCCTGAAGCAGGCGCGCTACTCGCCCGTCAATGCCGGCCACTTCGGGCTCGCCTCCGCATCGTACACGCATTTCACCTCGCCGATCCGGCGGTATCCCGATCTCGTCGTCCACCGCATCCTGCGCGCGGTGCTGTCGGGAAAGGGGCTGAGCGAGCGCCGTACGAAGGAGCTCGAAGAGATACTCCCCGACATCGCGTTCACCTCGTCGAGGACGGAGCGGCAGGCCGATGATGCGGAGCGCGCGGTACTGAAGGCCATGAGGGTCTGGTTCATGCGCGACAAGGTGGGAGAGGAGTTCGAGGGCACGGTGGTCTCGGTGATGCCCTACGGCCTGCGCGTGCGCCTGAAGGAGTATTATGTGGAGGGGCTGCTCCATGTCTCGTTCATGACCGACGACTTCTATCACTACAGCGAAAAAGAGTTGGCGCTCTGCGGCGCCAACAGAAAGAAGAAGTTCACGATCGGCAAGGCGGTGAAGGTGAGGATCGACCGGGTGGACATGGACGAGCGCGAGGTGATACTGGGACTATGAGCGCATGGCCTCCTTGAAACGGACGCTCGACAGGCTCTATGCCGCCTATAATTTCGAGGAGCGGATCTGCTTCGACCCCATCGAGATCCCCCACCGCTACACCCGGCCCGAGGATATCGAGGCGGCCGGCTTCATCTGCAGCTGTTTTGCCTACGGCCGAGTCGATCTTTTCAAAGCGCTCCTGAACGCCCTGTTCGAGAGGATGGGCGGGAGCCCGTACGACTTCCTCCTCGGTTTCAACGTTCGGCGGCATCGGAAGCGCTTCGCCGGGTTGTATTACCGTTTCAACAGGAACGACGATATCCTCTGCCTTCTTCACGTGCTCGGCCGCGTGCTGAGAGACTGCGGCGCTATCGAAGCGGTTTTCAAGCGGCACTACACCGACAGCGATGCGACTGTCGTAAACGGTCTGACGGGCATCGTCGATACCCTCCTCGGCATCGATACCGCCGCCGTGTACGGCAAGGCTATAAGGCCTGACGGGTTCCTCCAGTTCTTTCCCTCGCCGGCGCAGGGCAGCGCCTGCAAGCGGATGAACATGTTCTTGCGGTGGATGGTACGGGACAGGGATATCGATTTCGGCCTGTGGAAGGGAATTCCGAAAAACAGGCTCGTCATCCCCCTCGATGTCCATATCGCGCGCATCGCCCGATGCCTCGGCCTCACGAAGAGGAGCTCGCAGGACTGGAAGACGGCGGTCGAGATCACCGAATCCCTTAAGAAGCTCGATCCCGAAGACCCCCTCAAGTACGACTTCGCCCTCTGCCACCAGGGCATCGCAAAGGTCTGTCACACGGGGCGCTGCAGAGAGTGCGCCCTCGTTTCTTCTCCGCGCACGAATAAGGCTTTATAATGTAATCAGTACCCTGCTGTTCCCGGCAGCGGCTCCGCGCTCCGGCGGATGCGAGGACCGTTATGGATCCCCGGTATGAACCCCCAGGCATGTACCCCCGGGACCACAAGCAATGAGAAGAAAGATCGTCATAGGTCTCACCGTAGCCCTCTGGATCTTTGTTCTGTTCTCTTTTCTCTTTTCGATCGAAGCGGGAGGCCCGTCCGGCAGCGGGAGCCGGCTCGTCTCCATCGGCACCCTTCTGAGCTTCGTGCTCTTCTTCTGGGTCTTCTCCCTCTTCAACCGCGAGGTCCTCGAGCGCAGACGTGCCGAGGAGGCGCTGAGGAAGAGCGAGCGGCGGTTGTGGCAGATGGTCGAGAACCTCCCCGTCGGCGCCTTCTACCGGGAGGACGATTCGGTCTTCTTCAACAGGGCGGTGGAGGAGCTTACCGGCTACAAACGCGCCGAGATGACGACGCTCGACCAGTGGTTCGCCACGATGTACGGCGCCGACGCTCCCGTTGTCCGCAGCTATTACGAGGAGGACAGGCGAAAGGGCTTTCCCGCCACACGGACCGTGCCCCTTACCAGGAAGGACGGCAGCATCCGCTACATCGAGTTCGCCGGGTATGCCTTCGATAAGGGTGAGGTCTGGGTGCTCCACGATATCACCGAGCGCAAGCGTGTAGAGGAGGAGCTCGCCCGGCTGAGCCGGAAGTACGAGCTGATCCTCGAGTCGGCAGGCGAGGGCATCTACGGGCTGGACAGAAGCGGCAGACACACCATCGTCAACCGCGCTGCCGTCGCCATGCTCGGCTACCCGGCCGAAGAGGTCATCGGCAGGAAGAGCCATCCTCTCTGGCATCATACCAGGGCCGACGGCACGCCCTACCCGGAAGAGGAGTGCAGGATCTATGCAACGATACGCGACGGCGTCATGAAGACGGTGGATGACGAGGTGTTCTGGCGAAAGGACGGAACGAGTTTCCCGGTCGAGTACACCGCGACGCCGATCGTCAGGGATGGCGTCATCGACGGAGTGGTGGTCACCTTCAGGGATATTACCGAGCGGAAGCAGATCGAAGGCGAGCTGATAGAGTCGGAGGCGAATCTCCGCACCATTCTCGACAGCGTCTATGATGCGATCTTCATCCATGATATGGACGGGAATATCATCGATGTGAACAGGAAAATGCTCGAGCTGTACGGGGTGGAGAGGGACGAGGCGACCCGGCTCTCGATACGGGAGGACTATTCCGCTCCCGACAACCCCCTCGACGAGCTCCCCGGGATATGGCGCCGGGTCAAAGGAGGGGAGACGCAGCTTTTCGAATGGAGGGCCCGGAGGCCCCATGACGGGTCGGTCTTCACCGTCGAGGTCTTCCTCCGCACGATAACGCTCAGGGCGAGGGAGGTCATCCTCGCCAGTGTGCGCGACATCAGCGAGCGCAAACGCGCGGAGGAGCGGCTCGCCAAGTACGTCAACGAGCTCGAGCAGCGCAACAGGGAGATCGAGCTCCTCGCGGAAATGAACAGCCTGCTCCAGGCGAGTCTCACTGCCGGCGAGATCTCGCTTATCATTGCCCGGTCGATACGGCAGCTCTTTTCCGGGGAGTCGGGGATCATCTACCTGCTCGATCGGGCGAGGAGTACGCTCGAGTCCATCGCCGTATGGGGCGATATCAAGGCCGACGGGTATTTCCTCTCTCCCCGGGAGTGCTGGGCCCTGCGGCTCGGGAGGACCTATCTCTCGGGCAGCGGCAGGTCCGAGATGCTCTGTCCCCATACCGCATCCCTCCCGGACACCGCGTACCTGTGCGTGCCGATGATCGCCCAGGGTGAGATACTCGGCATGCTCTTCCTTCAATTCAACGCCGCTGCCCTCGGCCCCGGGACAGCCAATCCCGAGGAGGAGAGAGGGCCGAGGCTGAGAAGCAAGCAGCGGCTGGCAGAGGCGGCGGCCGAGAGCATCGCGCTCTCGCTGGCGAACTTCAGGCTCCGCGAGACGCTCTACGCCCAATCCATACGCGACCCGCTCACCGGGCTCTTCAACCGCCGCTACCTGGATGAGCTGCTCGAGAAGGAGCTCCACCGGGTGCTCCGCCGGGAGCTTCCGCTCAGTGTGATCCTGCTCGATATCGATCATTTCAAGCTCTTCAACGATACCTTCGGCCACGAGGCGGGAGATCTGCTGCTGCGCGAGCTCGGCGCGTTCCTGGCGCGCCACATCCGTGCGGAAGACTTCGCCTGCCGCTACGGCGGCGAGGAGTTCGTGCTCGTCCTGCCCGAAACCGCACTCGAGGACGCCCGCCAGCGTGCTGAAGAGCTGCGGAGAGCGATCAAGGAGCTGACGGTCCGGTACCGGGAGAGGATACTCGGACCGGTAACCGTTTCGATGGGAGTGGCGGTCTTTCCGAAGCACGGCGAACGGAGCGACGAGCTGCTGCGGGCGTCGGATGCCGCCCTCTACCGCGCGAAAGCGGAGGGGCGGGACAGGGTGATCGTCTACTGACGCCGCCCGCCTATCCGATCACCCATACGGCACAGCTGCGCTTCGCATGGAGGATGCTGCTCGAGGTGCTGCCGAAGACGAGCTCCTCCTTCTTCGATATCCCGCGCCGTCCTATGATCACGGTGCAGCAGTCGAGCTCCTGCTGCGCCTCGAGGATGCAGCGGGCCACAACCGGGCAGTGCCTGATATCGACCCTGGTCGCGATCTTTCTCTCGTCGAAGCCGGCCTGCACCAGGAGTTCCTTATAGCGACCGAGGACCCCCGCCATCGCAGCACGCCTCTGCTCGATCCAGGTGCGGTGCTCTTCTGCCCCGGCAAAGTAGTCGCCGGGAGGTTCGGGGACCACCGTGAGCAGGGTGATCGTGAACCCCGGAAGTCCTCCCAGGAAGTCCGCAATGTAGAGGACCGCCCGTTCGGCGTTTTCCGAGGCATCGACAGCCAGGAGGAGATGCCTGTCCTTGAGGCGGCACGCTGCCGCAGGGTCTGGGGCGCTCATGGAAAGGGCTCCTTTCGTGATGGAGGAGCGGTAAGGGTATCGCGCACCTCCTGCAGATCGGCAAGCAGCTGCGCCGTATCATCATAGAAGACGCTCGCACCCGTCGAGAAGTGGCGCAGCACGAGGTCCAGGGCATCGGGGATATAGGGGTATACTTTTTTCAGGGTGGCGATGCGGTTATTGAAGACGATATTCAGGTCGTCCGCGGTCAGGCGGGCGAAGGCGGCCGGCTGCTCCCTTCTGAGCTGCTGCGTCGTGATATCGCCGCGGCCGGCTATGAAGGCGAGGACATTGCCGAGGCTGAAGAGGTCGTAGCCGTACATGTTTTCCTTGTGCCAGTAGTTGTAGTCGAAGTCGATCCAGATACAGCGGCCCGTCGTTCTCTCGGCAATGACATGATCGCGCCGGATATCGGCGTGCTTCTGGCCGCGGTCATGGAGAAACCGTATGGCCTGCACCAGTTCGATGAACTCGTCGAGGAGGCCGGGGAAATGGAGGTGAAAATACTCCTCATGGCTGCTGCCGAGATGGGGGACGTGATCGGCCAGGCTGGCTCCTTTAATATAGTCGATGACGCGCACGGTATTCCCTGCGGCATCCTTGACGCCGAATCCCTGCATGAAGCGCGGATGCCCCCGGACCATGGCGAGGATGCGGGCCTCTTTTACGGGGCTCCGGATGAACTCGAACGTGAGTGACCCCACCCGCGCCGTGAAGCGTTCGCGGAAGGTCATCTTCAGAATCTTCATGCTGCCGTCGGCGAGATCGACGATCTTCCGCACCCAGAACTTGGGCTGTTCATCGATGCCGAAGCGGCCCTCGCGCAGGTAGTTCCTGACGAGATAGGGGCGCCCGCCGAGCAGGACGAAGTCGTCGTATTCCACCCTGAAGAAGTCGGAGGTGTCGGTGACGATCCTGCAGCGCTTCGGTACAGCGCCCGGCTCGAGCCACCGGGCCGCCATATCCCGGAGCTCGTCACCGGTAACGGAGGGCGGATCCGCATGCTCCTGCGAGGTGCTCATAAAAGTATTTACCATACATTTTCGGCTTGATCAACACATCCTTAACGGCGCTATCGAGCGCCGTGCTTCATCAACGCCCGCGGGGCATCGATCTGTTGACAGTACGTACCTTTCGTGTTAAGGGATAGTATGAAGGTAACCGCATTCTGTAAGGAGGTGTCGTCATGACCGACCTGCGATGGATACGCGACTTCGAGGCCGCGCTGAGAAAGGCGCGGGATACGGGCAGGCCCGTATACCACGATTTCTGGTTTGAGGGTTGAACGGGCTGCGATGCGATGAATACGGGTCCGTATTCGAGCGAAGCGGTGCAGCAGCACCTGGAGGAGCGTTTCGTCACGCTCAAGACGCAGGTCTCCTGGGATAAGCCCTCGGCCCTTATGAAGCACTTCGTCATCACCTGGACCCCGACCCTGCTGATTCACGACAAGGCAGGCCGGGTGCACCACGGTATGGTGGGATTCGTCCCCGAGGATGATCTCCTGGCCCATCTCGCCTTCGGCCACGCGAAGGTCGTGTTCGATGCCGGGCATCTGGACCGCGCTATCGAGGAGCTTAGAGCCGTGATCGACCTCCATCCCTCTTCCGCTGTAACGCCGGAAGCGGTCTTTTATCTCGGCATTGCCGAGTACAAGCGCTTCAACGATGCCACGGCGCTGCGGAGGGCTTATGATATGCTCACCGCGCGGTATCCGGAGAGCGAATGGGCGCGGCGCGCGCGACCGTACGAACATATCCCGTCCTACGCCGAAATCTAAGGGCATCCTTATTTTATCATCAGCGCCCGCAGCAGGGTGCGTCATTGAGGCCTGCTGCGGGCTTCTGTTCTGCCTTTCCCTCCGCGCTCGTTTGTTGACAAAAGAAAACGCTCTTCATTATTGTAAGTTCAAGGGAAACGCGCTCTGCGGAGTATCTCCTGATTCTTTTGTAGAGAAAAGGTTGCCATGAAGACAGACCGGATTCTCAAACACCTGAGAGAGATTCGGAAGGCGAAGGGGATCAGGCAGGAGTTTATTGCCGGTGAGCTCGGGATCGACCGGACGAGCTACTCCAAGAAGGAGCTCGGCAGAGTTCCCCTGACCCTCGACGAGCTCGTCACGATCGTACGGCTGCTCGACGTCCGGTGGGAGGATATCTTTTCCGGAGATAACCCGAAGATCCCGGCCATACGGCAGCGCCTCGAAACCATAAAGACGTTTCCCCGTTCCGCGCAGATCGATTTTACGGACTACGAAGAGCTGCTGAAGGGAGCTGCGCGGGATATCGACTATCTCCTCTCCCTCGTCGACCTCCTCTCCTCCCGGGGGGCCGTCCGGCCGGACGGTTCAGGAAACTGACCGAAGAGCTCCCCGGCGATCAGCGGCCCGTGGGGAGCGCTCTCTTACTATCCGTACTGTTTGGAACTATAATTTAGTTAGCACGGAATTACTATCCCGCCATAACGGAACAGCGTTGTTTCCTGTGCGCTTGGGGGAGGGCGCGCTCACGAGTGTCCCCAAAAGTACGCATACATAGAGGGTGCCATGAAGAGGGTTATCTCGATAGGGATCGGCATGGCCGCGCTCATCATCGTCCTGTCGACGGTCTTTTCCTATATCAACACACTGCACCTCATCGACAATACAAAGCTCCGGACACTGGCGTTCACCGTTGTCGACAGGCTTGAGCTGCTCCTCACCAATATCATGAATGCCGAAGCGGCACGGCAGGAGTACATCATCACCAAAGATCCCCGCCACCTGGCGCTCTTCCAGAACGCCACGTCGGCTGCGGCGCGGAACATGGAGGAGCTGAAGAGGCTCGAACGGTCGGCGCCGGCCCTGCGCGCGCATCGCACGGAGCTCGAAGCGCTCCTGGTGAAGCGGCTCGCCAATCTGAGCGAATCCATCGAGCACCAGAGGAAGGAGGGGTTCGATATCGCGAAGCAGCGTGCGCTGACGATGGAAGGAGACACGATCTATGACCGCATCGTTGCGGTCGTCAACGAGATAAAGCAGGAAGAGAAGCGGGTGATCACGATGCTCGGAGGAGAGCAGCGGAGCATCGCGAAACGGCTCGTTGCCACGCTGCTTTCGGGAACGTTCCTGAGCATACTGATCTTCTCCTGGATCGTCTCCCTGCTGAGCCGCGAGATAAGCGAGCGCCGGAAGGCCGAGGACCGCCTCTCCCGGTCGGTGGATGAGCTCGAGGGGAGGGGGAGGGAGATCAGCTTCCTGAGCGAGATGGGAAGACTGCTGCAGGCATGCACGTCCGTCGCGGAGGTGAAAGAGGTGATCGCCCGCTCCATGAGCGAGCTCTTCTACCGGGAATCGGGAACCGTCTACTTCATGAATGCCGAGGGCGAGCTCCTGGAATCGGTCTTCTCGTGGGGCGGCGAAACCGGGAGCGAGCCGGCCTTCAGCCCGGACCAGTGCTGGGCGCTCAGGCTCGGAAGAGTGTACACGGTAGGCGCGGACCGGGCGATGATGCTCTGTCCTCACATTACGCAGGTCCGGAAAGGCGTCTACCTCTGCGTGCCGATGATCGCCCAGGGAGAGGCGCTCGGACTGCTCTTCCTCTTCATCAAAGAGGAGCTGTTCGCACGCCAGGAGGCGGACCGCAAACGGCTGCTGGAGTACAAGCAGCGTCTCGCCGAGACAGCGGCCGAGAGCATCGCGCTCTCGCTGGCGAACTTCAGGCTCCGCGAGACGCTCTACGCCCAATCCATACGCGACCCGCTCACCGGGCTCTTCAACCGCCGCTACCTGAAGGAGATGCTCGACCGGGAAGTCTACCGGACCGCGCGCAGGGAGCAGGAGCTCTGCGTCGTCATGATCGACATCGATCATTTCAAACTCTTCAACGACCGGTTCGGCCACGATGCCGGCGACCTGCTGCTCCGGGAGCTCGGCGCGTTCCTCCAGGGCCGCATCAGGGAGAGCGATTTCGCCTGCCGCTACGGGGGAGAAGAGTTCGTCGTCGTGCTGCCCGAGACCCCGCTCGAGCGGGCCGGCGAGCGGGCGGAGGAGCTGCGGAGAGAGGTGAAGCAGCTCACCGTACGCTATCACGGGGAGCTGCTGGGGCCTGTCACGCTCTCGATGGGCGTGGCGAGCTTTCCGCAGCACGGACCCGCTGCAGATGACCTCCTGAAGGCGGCTGACGCAGCCCTCTACCGCGCCAAAGAGGAGGGGAGGGACCGGGTAGTGACAGCGTGAGCTGCCGGATGCGTCCTGGACTCATCAAGACTAAATCACTCCTCTCTCCACTGCAGATCCGCTCAAGAAGTTTTCCGGCTGTCCGATAGTAATCATATATAGCATTGCTCGGCATGAAGAGACCCGGGAAGGTGACCGGGAGGACGGTGTATGGCCCATACCTATGAATGGAAGCGGACGCGTCTGCAGAGCGCCTATCGAACCGAAGGGAAGAGCTGCAAGGATCTCATCGGCGACCGCGAGCGGCTCGACCGTATCGAGCATGAGATCCGCCGGGCCGAGGAGATGCTCCAGGAGGCCGAACGGCTCAGGAAGGAGGGTCTCGGGGTGAAGAAGAAGGCCGAGGCCGAAAAGCGGAGGGAGCTGGCCGTGCAGGAGGCGACCCGGCGGTTTGCGGCGACGAACGAGGAGTTCATCGAAGAGAATGGACGGAATGCCGCGGTCGTGCGGGTGCGCGAGGGCAGTATCGCGGGAATGGCCTTTATCGTCATTACCGGAGAGGCTTCGTCCAAGCAGTTCCAGGTCTTTTACCGCGTCGACTGACGTCCCGCTCCTCCTGCCCTTCACCTCTCCCTCTCCCCCTTCCCCTTCCCCTTCCGATGACATCGTGCGCAGGTGCACGATCAAAGCATGCCATGGTACAATTAAACGTCATGCATACAAAGCGTACTAGAGGCATTATCGCCCTCGCCTGCGCTGCCGCCGTCGTCATCCTCGCTGTCTTCCTCCTCATCAACGCGAACAGGCTGATCAAAGAGCGGCTCGAAGCAGCGCTCGGAGAGAACTTCTCTCTCGACCGCATTTCGGTCGGGCTGGGCGGCGTTGACGCATACGGCCTTCAGGTAAGAAAGGACGGGCAGACGGTCATCAGGGCCGACAAGCTCACGCTCCGGGCGAGCCTGCTCGGCTTGATAAGAAAACGGTATGTCATTTCGAGCATCGCCGTCGAAAATCCTGCAGTCACGCTCACGATCGACAAGCAGGGCCGTCTCGTCAATCCTTTTTTGTTCGGCCCCTCTTCTTCCGGAGCGGCGACGCGGAACACGGCCGCATCGCCGGCCGCTCTGCCGGGGATCGAGATCAGGCGCATCCGCATCACCGGCGGGCTGCTGCGCCTGACGGATGAGCGCCTGCCCGCACCGTATGGTTTTCTCGAGCTCCATAACCGTCTCATCACCTTCGACTCTTTTTCCTATCCCTTCGCCGATAAAACGTCCGCTGTCTCTCTTGCCGCCTCGCTCAAGGGCGGACTGATAGCCGGAGAGCTGCAGTGCAAGGGGAGCGTGAACCTGAAGACCGCAGCGGTCGATCTCTCCACAGCCGTGCACCGTCTGGAACTGTTCGCGGTCGAGGGAAAGGGGCCTGCAGTCACGGCCGAGGCCGTGCGCTTCACCATAGCCTCGGCAAGGGAAAAAACCACGCGCTATGTCATTCCCGCGATCACGATAGCGAGGCCCTCCGCGCGTATCGAGACCGGCAGAAACGGCGAGCTGCTCAATCCGCTTGCGAAGCTCGCACCCAACGGCAACGGTCGGAATACGAAGAAAGACAACGGCGCGGCAGGGAGGAGCAGTCTCCTCATAAAGAAGATAACGATGAGCGACGGCGAGCTGCTCTATCTCGACAGCAAGGCGTCTCAGCCGCCCCATCGCATCCGGCTCACCGGGATAGCATGGCAGATCGATCATCTTGCGCTGCCCTTCGACAACACCTGGACGACCTACTCCTTCTCTGCGCGCATCCCCGGGGCGGCGAATGCCGCGGCGCTTACCTGGGAGGGAAAGACGCTCTGCAGGACCCTCGATACCGACGCCAGGATCGCTCTGCAGGGCCTCGATATCAGGGACTTCAAGCCCTATTACCATAAGAAGGGAGATGCCGAGGTGACCCGCGGCACGCTCGCGATGACGATCGACCTCGGCGTGCGCAACAAGATCATAGACGCCCCGGGCCGCGCAGTGATCAGGGATCTCGAGTTCGCTCCGGCCAGGGGGCTGGGGGGAAAGTTTCTCGGCGCGCCCCGTTCGCTGGTGATCAAGCTCCTCCAGTCGGGCAATAACGAGATCTCCCTCGACTTTGTGGTGGAGGGCGATCTCGGCGACCCGCAGTTCAACCTCAGCGAGAGCCTGGTGAAGCGCATGACCGTCGGCCTTGCGAAGGGGCTGGGGCTTACCGTTGTCGATGCAGGGAGGTCTGTGGTAGAGCTCGGCGCCAAGGGCGTGGGCCAGGTGGGCAAGGGGATCATCGGCATCGGCAAGGGAGTGCAGGGGCTCTTCAAGAGGGATAAGCGATAGCGCTCACCGCCCCTGCTCCCGCCGTCGGGCTACTGCGCCGGCTCCTCGCTCGTTGATTCGCCCGCCTGTTTTTTGAGCTCCCGCTGCTTCCAGATGAGGAAGATCGCCGGGTAGATGATGAGCTCGAGGATCGTCGAGGTGACGACGCCTCCCACCATCGGCGCGGCGATGCGCTTCATCACGTCGGCGCCGGTGCCGTGGCTGAACATGATCGGGATAAGGCCCGCGAGGATGACGCTCACCGTCATGATCTTGGGCCGTATCCGCTTCACGGCGCCGTGCATGATCGCCTCTTTCAGATCGGCGAGGCCCCTCAGCCGCCCCTCTTTCCTCCACTGCTCGTAGGCGAGGTCGAGGTAGAGGAGCATCACCACCCCTGTCTCGGCGTCGAGCCCGGCCAGGGCGATGATGCCGACCCAGACGGCGATGCTCATGTTGTAGCCGAGCAGGTAGAGGAGCCAGAACGAGCCGACGAGCGAGAAGGGCACCGCCAGGAGCACGATGAAGGTCTTGGTCACCGACTTGGTGTTCAAGAAGATGAGCACGAAGATGACGAGCAGCGTGAGGGGGATGACGATTTTCAGCCGCTCCTCGGTCTTCACCATGTACTCGTACTCGCCGCTCCATTCGAGGCGGTAGCCCTCGGGGATCTTGAGCGACGCGACCCGCTCTTTCGCCTCCCTGACATACCCGCCCACGTCCCTGCCCGAGAAGAAGACCGAGACATACGCGGCGATGAGCCCTTCCTCGCTCTTGATGCTCGTCGGCCCCCGCACGATCCGTATGTCCGCCAGTGTCCCGAGCGGCACCTGGAGGGCCGCCGGCGCCGAGGAGAGCGAATAGGGCGCGGCGGGCGCAGCGAGCGGACGGGCGGTGATCGATCCCTGGCTGCCGGACATCCCCTGCGCTGCCTGCGATGAAGCCCCCCCGTCTCCCATCGAGACCGGCACGAGCACGCGCTTGAGGCTCTCGATGTCGCTCCTGAAGTCGCGGGAGTAGCGGACATTCACCGGGTACCGCTCCCTGCCTTCGATAGTGGTGGTGAGGTTCATCCCGCCCACCGCGGACTGGATGACCTCCTGGACCCTCTCGACGGTCAGGCCGTAGCGGGCCGCCTCTTCGCGCTTCACCGCGATGTCGAGGAAGTAGCCGGTCGTGAGCCGGTCGGCGATAGCGCTGGTGGTGCCCTTGATATCCTTTACCGCCCGTTCGACTTCGAGGGCGATGCGTTCGACCTCTTCTATTTTCGGGCCGAGGACCTTTATGCCCACGGGCGAGCGTATGCCGGTGGCGAGCATGTCGATGCGCGCCTTGATGGGCATGGTGAAGCCTCCGGCGATGCCGGGGATATCGACCGCGTCCTCGAGCTCCGCCTTGATCGAGTCGTAGGTCATGCCCGGCCGCCACTCGGACTCGGGCTTGAGGTTCACGACGGTCTCGAACATTTCGAGCGGCGCGGGGTCGGTCGCGGTCTCGGCCCGGCCCGCCTTGCCGAAGACCTGGGCCACCTCGGGGACCGACTTGAGCGCCCGGTCCTGGAGCTGGAGCAGCTTCGAGACCTCGGTGATCGAGGCGGCAGGGGCCGAGACCGGCATGAAGAAGAGCGTGCCCTCGTGGAGCGGCGGCATGAACTCCGAGCCGAGCTTCTTGTAAGGGATGATGGTGAGGCCCATGATGACGAGCGCCCCTGCGATCACCCCCCATTTGAAGCGGAGGGCGAAGCGCGCCACCGGCTCGTACATCTTCCTGAGGACGATGCTCACGGGATGACGGTCTTCGGGGAAGACGGTGAAGAGATACTTGAGCACCGGCAGCCTGCCCAGGAGCGGCGTCTTCTCGTGGATGAAGAGGGTCATCAGCACCGGCGTCAGCGTGACCGCCAGGAACGAGGAGAAGAGCATGGCGAAGGTCTTGGTGTAGGCCAGGGGCTTGAAGAGCCTGCCCGCCTGTGCCTGGAGCGTGAAGACCGGCAGAAAGGCGACGGTGATGACGAGGAGCGAGAAGAAGAGCGAGGGCCCCACCTCCTTGGCCGCCTCGATGACCACATCGACTCTCCGGCCCGGTCTGCCGGCGTGCTCCCAGTCTTCGAGCTTTTTGTGGGCGTTCTCGACCATGATGATCGAGGCGTCGACCATCGCGCCGATGGCGATGGCGATGCCGCTCAGGCTCATGATGTTGGAGGTGACGCCGAGATAGTACATCAGGATAAAGGAGATGATGAGGGCGAAGGGCAGGGTGAGGATCACCACCAGGGCGCTCGGCAGGTGGAAGAGGAAGACGGCGCAGACGACGCTCACCGCGATCGAGAGCCGCAGGATTTCTTCTTTGAGCGTGTCGATGGAGCGGTGGATGAGGTCCGAGCGGTCGTAGGTCGTGACGATCTTCATGCCCTCGGGAAGGCTCGGCGCGATGTCGCGCTCGATCTTCTCCTTTACCCGCTCGATGACGTTCAGCACGTTTTCTCCGAAGCGCACCACCACGATGCCGCCCGCCACCTCGCCCTTGCCGTCGAGCTCGGCCAGGCCGCGCCTGATCTCGGGACCGAGCTGGATGCGCGCCACGTCCCGCAGAAAGACGGCGGTGCCTGTCCCGCTCGACGCGACCGGGATGGTCTCGAGGTCTTTGACGCTCCTGATGTAGCCCCGGCCGCGCACCATGTACTCGACGCCCGAGAGCTCGAGCACCCGGCCCTCGACATCCTTGTTGCTCTGCCGCACGGCGTTCATGACCGTGTCGAGCGAGAGATTGAAGGCGGCCAGGCGGTTCGGGTCGAGCACGATCTGGTACTGCTTCACGAAGCCGCCGATGCTCGCCACCTGCGAGACGCCCGGCACGCTTTCGAGGGCGAGCTTGATGTTCCAGTCCTGCACCGTCCGGAGGTCGGCGAGGGTATGGCGGCCGGTCTCGTCGACCACGGCGTAGGAGAAGCCCCAGCCCACGCTCGTGGCATCGGGGCCGAGCACCGGGTTCACGTCCGCGGGGAGCTTGTTCTTCACCGCCTGCAGGTATTCGAGCACCCGGCTCCGCGCCCAGTAGAGGTTCGTCCCCTCCTCGAAGATGACATAGATGAAGGAGCTGCCCAGGTACGAGAAGCCCCGCACCACCTGCACTTTGGGCGCGGCGAGGAGCGTGGAGGTGATGGGATAGGTGATCTGGTCCTCGATGAGGTCGGGGCTCCTGCCCTCCCATTCGGTGAAGATGATGACCTGGGTGTCGCTCAGGTCGGGGATCGCGTCGAGCGGCGTCCGCAGCATCGCCCAGTAGCCCCAGGCGGCGAGGGCGAGGACGAGGAGGCCGACGATGAACTTGTTCCGGGCGCTGAATTCTATAATGCGCGCGATCATGGCTGCACCATGCCCTACTGCACGACGCCCTTGAGGCGCGCTTCGGAGTCGATGAGGAAGGCGGCTGAGCCGGCGACCTTTTCGCCCGCGGCGAGCCCCCGCACCACCTCGACCATCCCTTCGGCAGTGATGCCGGTCGCTATCTCGCGGGGTTCGAACGAGCCTTCGCCTTTATCCACATAGACGATCTGCTTCGTTCCGGTATTGATGACCGCGTCCTCGGGGATGACGAGCTTGCGGCCGAGGTCGATGCCGATCTCGACATTGGTGAACATCTGCGGCCTCAGCCTGCCGCCCGGGTTGGGGATGACGAAGCGCGCCTTGGCGGTCCTCGTCTCGCCCGCCAGCACGGGATAGATGAAATCGATCTTCGAGGTGAAGACCTTGTCCGGGAGATAGCTCAGGCCGATGCTCGCGGTCTGGCCTGGCTGAATCAGCGGCAGATCGTATTCATAGATATCAGCAATGACCCACACGGTCGAGAGGTCGGCGATATCGAAGAGCCGTTCTCCGGGCATCACCCGCATGCCCTGGAGCGCCGCCTTCTGCACCACGTAGCCGCTGACGGGGCTGTGGATGGTGAGGGTGCGGATCGGCTGCCCCGACTCCTCGATCCTCTTTATTTCCGGATCCTTGATATCCCACAGCCTCAGCCGCTGCCGCGCCGCCTCGCGCATGGCTCCGGCGTCGCGGGAGAACATTTTATCCAGTGCGCCTCCGATACTGTCCGGCCCCCGCGCACCCTCCTGCGCTGCGCCGCCCTGTTTCGCCCACCTGAGGGCATTGAGGTACTCCTGCTGGGTGGCGACGAGCTCCGGGCTGTACACCGCGGCGAGGGGAGCGCCTTTGGCAACGTACTGGCCGGTGGTATTCACGTAGAGCCGTTCGAGCCAGCCCTCGATCTTGGTATTGACCGTAGCTATCTTCCGCTCATCGTATTCGATGCGCCCCACGGTCCGGACCACCTTCCGGAGCGGCTTGACCGAAGCGGCGACGGTCCTGACGCCGATCATCTGCTGCTTATCCTCGGGAATCTCGACGATCTGCGGCTCCTCCTCTGCGGCCTCGGGCACCGGCTGCTCCGGCTCTCCTGACGCTTGCGGCGGAGGAGGCGCGCCCCCGTGGCCTGCGTGGCCGCCGGGCGTTGCCTGCTGCACCGTCTTCTGCTGCGAGGACTTGCCCAGCAGATCGCCACCGAGCTTCGAATAGCCCAGGAAAAGGAGCCCTGCGATGAGCGCCGCGCAGGCGGCGAGGATAAGGACAGCTCTTTTATTCATGGCGTGCCTCTCCCTTTCCGGAGTCCATGATCCCTGCCAGGGCCTCGAGGCGGGCGATCGCCTTCTCATGCTCGACGAGCTGCGCCCAGTAGGAGTTCTCGAAATCGACGATCGCCTTGAGCCGGTTGATGACGGTGATCGCCTCGGTCCTTCCGGTGCCGTAGCCGGAGAGGGCGGACTCGAAGTCCTGGTAGGTCTTGGGGATGAGGCCGCTCTTGTAGACATCCATTAAGCGCTCCGACGCCGTCAGCATCGCATAGGTATCGCGTATGCCCGACGCCAGCATCAGCTTCGTCGCTTCGAGCTCGTTCCGCGCCTCCGCCCTCTCGGCCTCCGCCTCATGGACCCCCTGCCTCTGTTTCGTTTTATAATAGAGGGGAATGTTGACGGTCGTCGTCAGGCTCCACATATCGTCGAACTCGCCGCCGCGCTGAAAGACGCTCGCCGCCACCGTGAAGTCGGGATAATACTCCTTCTTCGCCATCTTCACTTTTGCCTCGGCTGCAGCGATCATCTTTTCCCTCGCCCTTACTTCCGGGGAGTTCGCCTGGGCGACCGCGATCATCTCGTTCAGGCTGCGGACGAAGGAAGTGAACGACGGCTCCGCCGGCCTGCCGAGCGGGGAGGTCGCGGGCCTCCCTACCGTCGTATTCAGCATCGCCTCGAGGGATTGTATCTTCTGCTTCTGCATCTCCTCTTTTTCGAGGAGCATGTACTTCTCGGTCTGCGCCATGAGCACTTCCTGCTGGGGCGCCATCCCCGCCGAGTAACGGGCGAGCGCCGCGTCCTCTATCTTCGAGAAGAGCCCCTCTCGCTCCTTGAGGAGATCGAGATTCTTGTATGCCAGCGCAAGGTCATAGTAGAGCTCCTTCACCCGGGCGACGGTCTTCAGCCGTACGGCATTGGCCGCTGCCGACCGGCTCTCCGCATCCCTGGCCGCCATGTCGCCCTTGAGCCCCCGCTTTCCGGGGAAGGGGAACATCTGGGAGACGGAGTACATCCACTGCGCGTCCGCCATCTCGCCGTAGGTGTAGCGCTCCCAACCCTCGTTCTGGTACCCGAACATCAGCATGGGGTCGGGAAGACTCTTCGCCTGGGGTATCCGGTACTGCGCCGCCGACGTGCGCGCTTCCGCGGCCTGGATTTCGGGACTGTTCTTCAGCGCCTCTTCGATCAGCGGCTTCAGGGCGAGCTCTTCGGCTCCCTCCGCGCCGGCCGTGAACAGGAGCGCGACGACGGAGCACAGTGCAACACTGATAACGTGAACGTACAGCGGCTGCCTCCGTCGCACTAACCGTGGTGTCTTCTGCCGGGTCATACGCCGCTCCTCCTTCCGCTTCACGTACCGGCCGCTTACCGGGCGTCCACGCTGAACTTCATCGATGACGTCTTCCCGCCGCGCGCGACCTTGACGATTATGTTCCACGGGCCTGCCATCGAGAGGTTCATTTTCGCCTTGTAGACGCTGCCGCTCAACGCGGCGTCGGTCTTGTAATTCATGGGCGGCATCCCGGGCATGGCGGGCATCGAGTATTCCACCTTCACTTTTGCGTCGGTGACCGCGTTCCCTGCGGCGTCCTTTACCGTGACGGTTACGTTGTTCTCGCCCGTCACGGGCGGGTTCCTGTCGATGGCCACCGTTACGGCATACTCCCCCGCCTTCTTTTTCACTTCGTAATCCTTCGCATACGCGACGCCTGCCGCCACGAGCAGCGCCACCACCATGACAGCGATTCTTTTCACCATGATCTCCTCCTCGTACTATGGAAATGGAATGCTCTCAAAGCAAAGCATCTCACACTGCCGGGGCGATGTCAAACCGCCGCGGGAGGGGGGGCTTTCCTGCCCGTCCATGCTCCATGATAACAGGCAATGGTGAAGAAAATATGAAGGAGCGGTCCGCAACCCGCCCATTCCCCCCTGCTCGTTTAGGAGCTGGGTCATCGTCAACGGGGAAGGCACGACAGGTTCGACTCATTCTCGGTCGATGCGACCTCCGAGGCGGGGCAGCTCGGAATCGAGTCGTACCGACCCGCTCCGCCATCCTGGCTTCGCCTGGGCTGCCCATGCCGCTCACCTGCCATGCCTCCCCCGTTGACTACTGATAGGGGTCTTATATCCATAGCACACTGAAGAGCACCGGAGAGGGGGCGGGGTATGGTATGCGAGCGGTTCTCAGTTGATTAAACACTAAACAAAGTGTATATTATTTAGACAGGAAGGGCCATGAATACGGTACGTATCGTCACCAGAGACCGCGAGCTCCGGAAGGAGGCCGCTGCAGCGCTTCCGAAGGGCTATCGGCTGCTGCCCTGCGGCAGGACGCTGCCCGACGAAACGTGCTCGGGACAGACGGTCTTCTTCGATATCGACACCGTCCCCCCGGGGCAGATCAGGGAGCTGAGCGACAAGGCCTTCGTCGTCGCCGTCACCAGCCAGAAGCGGACCGAGCCCGCGATGGAGGCGACCGCTTTCGGCGCCTACGAGGTGGTCCACCGGCCGCTGCGGCGCGAGTCGGTCGGCGCGATCATTGCGGAGCTCGCCGACCTGAGCGCCGAGCTGTCCGATATAATTCCCATTTCGAAGGAGAATCTCCCGCTCACCGCCACCTGCGCCATCGTCGGGAGCACGCCCGCGGTCATGGAGGTCTGCAAAAAGATCGCCCAGCTCGCCCAGGTCGAGGTCCCGGTGCTCGTCACCGGGGAGACCGGGACCGGCAAGGAGCTGATAGCCGAGTCGATCGCGCAGCTCTCTTCGCGCTTCGGCAAGCCCTTCGTCATGATCAATTGCGCCGCTGTTCCCGAGGCGCTGCTCGAATCCGAGCTCTTCGGCTATGAGAAAGGGGCCTTCACCGGCGCGGTCGCCTCCAAGGAGGGCATGCTCAAGATCGCGGACGGCGGGTGCGTCTTTTTCGACGAGGTGGGCGAGCTGCCGCTCGCGCTCCAGGGCAAGCTCCTCAGGTTCCTCCAGACGCAGACCTTCTTTCCTATCGGGAGCACCAGGGAGCTGCAGGTCGATGTGCGCGTGATCTCGGCGACCAACAGGGACCTGCCCCGGATGATCCGCGAGGGAAAGTTCAGGGAGGACCTCTATCACCGCCTCCGCGTCGCGACGATCCACGCCCCGTCGCTGAGAGAGCGGAAGAAAGATATCCCCTCCCTCGTCCACTTCTTCATCTACCGCCATCGCGATACTGCCCAGCGGTCCGTCAAGGGGTTCACCAGGGCCTTCGCCAAGCGGCTGACCGCCTATGACTGGCCCGGCAACATCAGGGAGCTGCAGAATGTCGTCCGCTCCGCCATCGCCCTCAGCAAGACCCCCTATCTCACGACGCGTGAGCTCAGGGAGCTGGGCAGCCATGCCGTCCTGTTCGAAGAGGAACAGCTCCCCCGGACCCTGGCGGCTGCGGTCGTCCCCTCGCTCAAGCAGGCGATCGAGCGGGGGGATAAAAACATTTACGATGCGCTGCACGACGAGCTCGACAAGGCTATCTTCGATTATGTCCTCTCCTCTACGAAAGAGAACCAGTCCGAGGCCGCCCGGATCCTCGGCATCAACCGCCTGACGCTCAGGAAGAAGATCGGCCTCTCGAAATAAGAGGAGGAAGCGCTCCGTGCCGGGCTGGCGGTGGCGCTATCGTGCGGCGGCTGCGGTGAGGTACCGCTCGAAGCTCGCGGAGGGGAGCGGTTCGCTCATGAAGAAGCCCTGCACCTCGTCGCAGCCGGCCATGCGGAGGAAGGCGACCTGCTCTTCGGTCTCGACCCCTTCGGCGACCACCTTCATCTTCAGGCTGTGCGCCATGATGACCACGGCATTGACGATGGCCCGGTCTTCGTTGCCGACGATGAGCCCCCTGATAAAGGACCGGTCGATCTTGAGCCGCTTCACCGGCAGGTTCTTGAGGTGCCCCAGCGAGGTGTAGCCCGAGCCGAAATCGTCGATCGAGAAGCCGATCCCGAGGTCGGTCAATCGCTGCAGCTGCGGGATGGTGTGCTCGATGTCGCGCATGGCGATATTCTCGGTGATCTCGAGCTCGAGGAACCGGGGCCGCAGCCGGGTCTCGTACAGTATCTCCGAGACCATATCCGAGAAGTGCGGCTGCACGAACTGCCGCGCCGAGACATTGACCGTGATGCGCATGGGGGGCAGGCCCGCTTCCTGCCACGCCCTGTTCTGGTTGCAGGCGGTCCTCAGGACCCATTCGTCGATCGGGAGGATGAGCCCGGTCTCTTCGGCCATGGGGATGAACTGCATCGGGTTGAGCAGCCCCAATTCGGGGTGCTGCCATCTCACGAGCGCCTCGGCGCTGACGACCATGCGGGTGGCGAGGTCGACCTGGGGCTGGTAGTAGACCAGCAGCTCGCCGCGGTCGAGGGTGCGGCGGAGATTGCTCTCGAGGATCATCCGCTCGAGAGTCCTGATGTTCATGGCAGCGTTGTAGAACTGGTAGTTGTTCCTCCCCTGTCCCTTGGCGTGGTACATGGCGATATCGGCGTTCTTGAGGAGGGTTTCCGGGTGGTCCCCGTCTCCGGGATACATGCTGATGCCGATGCTGGTCGTCATATAAAGCTCCTGGCTGTCGAGGGCGAAGGGCTTCTGGACCGCGGCAATGATCTTTTCGGCGATCACGGCAGCGTCTTCCGCATGGGCGATATTCGGCAGGAGCACGGCGAACTCGTCGCCGCCGAGGCGCGCCACCGTGTCGGACTGCCTGACGCAGACCTTCAGCCGGAGCGCGACCTCGCCGAGCAGCTCGTCGCCGACCTGGTGGCCGAGGGTATCGTTGATCATCTTGAAGCGGTCGAGGTCGAGGAAGAGCACCGCGAGCCTCGTCGCATGCCGCCGCGCCTGCGTGAGCTCGAGGGTGAGATGGTCGTTGAAGAGCATCCTGTTCGGCAGGCCGGTCAGCGCGTCGTGGTAGGCCTGGTACCTGATCGTCTCTTCCATCCGCTTCCGTTCGGTTATATCGAAGAGCAGGCCCGCAAGAAAGGTGACCCGTCCTTCGCCGTCACGCTCGACACTCGTGCTGACGGCCCGCACCCAGCGCCACTGGTCGTGCCTGGTGAGGATGCGGTATTCCCTTTCGTAGGTGGCCGTGCGGCCCTCGATGAAATCCTTGTACGCCCTCATCACGCGGCCGAGGTCCTCTTCGCAGATACGGCTGCGGAGCCACCGGCCCAGCTCCGGGAAGGGGGGGACTTCCCCGGGCGTATAGCCGAATACCTCGGCGAACCGCGCATCGATGCGGCCGGACGACATATCGGGGGTGTGTTCGTAATAGCCCGCCCCGGTCGCGCGCACGACATCATCGAGACGCTGCTTGCTCTGCCTGAGCGCCTCTTCCGCCTGTTTGCGCTCCGCGACTTTGGCCTCGACCTCCCCGTACGCCTTCCGCAACGCCTCCTCGGCCTGCTTCCGCTCGCTGATGTCGGTGACTACGGCACTCAGGCCGTATTCGCCGTTGATGGCGAGGCGGTGCAGGGAGAGGCTGACCGGCAGAAGACCGCCGTCTCCGGTGACCAGGGAGAGCTCGCCCCGGGCATGTTCTTTCAGGCCCTGCTCGATGAGCCCCTTGAGCAGATCGTGCTCCTGCTCCCGGACGCTGTCGAACAGAGATGAGCCGATGATCCTCGGCAGGGGTATCCCGAGCATCCCCGAAAGGCGGGCGTTGGCATAGAGGACGATGCCGCTGTCGGCGAGCGTTGCAGCGCCCTCGTTGATGCTCTCGACGATCGTGCGGTAGGGGGCTTCGGCGCCTTTGAGCGTGAATATCCGATCGCCGCCCTCAGGGGTCGAGACGACGAGGGCGTCCAACTCGCCGCTCCTGATGGCGCTGATGGTCTCTTCGGCTTCCGCCGCCCTGGCGCGAAGCGACTCTATCTCTTCTAACAGCTCACGCTCTCTTTTTGCTGGCATCTTCTCTCTCGCCCTTTGCCGGGGTGCGCTTCGTCTTCACGGTCTCTTTCTGCTGCTTGAGGCCGAGCCCGATCAGGATGCGGTCCTCGTCCGACATATCGCCGATCAGCTTCCGGATCGGCAGCGGCAGCTTCTTCACGAGCGTGGGGGCCGCGATCACCTGCTCCTCTCCGGCAGCCTCGGGCTGCTGGTAGATATCGACGACCTCCAGCTCGTAACGGTCTTTCAAGTAGGTCTCGCAGATCCTCCTTATGTTCTCTATCGCCTTCGCCGACCTTTTCGTCGCGCCGGTTACATAGAGCCGCAGCACGAACTTGATGTCCTTCCTCGCGAGGGCCCTCTCGAACTCCTCGAGCGCTGTCCGCTCTTTCGTCTTTACCGTACGCTTTACCATTACGTTTCTTTTACCGCGGGCGTATATCGAGCCCGACGATGACCCTCTCGGTATTCGAGAGGTCGCCGATGATCTTTTTGATGGGCTCCGGCAGCTTTCTCACGAGCGTAGGGATCGCCAGTATCTGGTCGCCTTGGGCGAGCTGCGGGTTCTTGAGCAGGTCGACGACCTCGAGGCGGTACTTGCCCTTCAGATGCTCCTCGCAGATCCTCTTCAGGTTCGCCAGCGCTGCGAGGGACTTCGGCGTCTGTCCCGCTACATAGAGGCGAAGATCGAAAAAACCCTCATCGGTCCTCTCTATCCTTTTCGCTCTTGCCGCTTTCGCTTTCGGAGCGGCCTTTCGCGCCGTCTTCTTTCCCGCCGCAGTCATGCGTATCTACTCTCCCTTTCCCGCCGTCCGTTTTTTAGAGGCCCCGGCAGGAGCATCCGCCCTGGGCAGCTCCGATGAACGCTTCCGGTCGAGCGCGCGGGCCTCGTCGCGCATCCGGTCCTGCGCAAAGGCCATGGCGAGCTCCTCTTCGTCCTGCTGCATCTGGAGCATGAGGGCCTCGATCTGGGCCTGGGCCAGCTTCCTCTTCCGCTCGAACTCCCGCTGCCGCCGCTCCCTCTCCTGCCTGCGGGCGAGCTCCTCTGCCCTGTCCCGCGCCTCCTGCGCCGCGCGGGAAGCGCCGGTAAAGACCTGTCCCTCGCCGATGTAGACGTCGGTTAGTTGTATTCCCCTGTCAGTGATGGTGAACTCCCGCACCTGGTTCGAGTGCGCCATGCCGCGGGATTTGAGAATGTGCAGGGTGCGGTTCCGCTCTCCGCCGGTCTCGACCGTTCTGAGCAGTATCCAGGTGTCGATCAGGGACGAGATCGCGATCTCGGTCATCTCGGTGGTATCGGGGTGGGCGAGGCTGGTGAAGAGCGCAGTGATCCCTCTGCCCTTGAGGAAATCGATCAGACGGTTGAGCAGCGAGTTGACTTCCGCAGGACTGCCGATGCTGATCATGTTGGAGATGGGGTCCATGACCACCGCATCGGGTCTGCAGTCGTTGATCAGGCTGTGGATCTTCACCAGGTGCATCTCGAGGCCGTAGGCCGAAGGCCGCGAGGCATGGAACCCGAGAAGGCCCTTCCTGACGCACGCCCCGAGGTCGATCCCGATGCTGCGCATGTTCCTGACGACCTGGTCCTCCGACTCCTCGAAAGCGAGGTAGAGGCACCGCTTGCCGCTGCCGCAGACCGCAGCGGCGAAGGAGGCGGCGATACTCGTCTTGCCGGTCCCGGCAGTGCCCGAGACGAGGGCCGTGCTCCCCTTGTAGTAGCCGCCCCCGAGCATGGCATCCAGGCGCTCTACGCCGCTCGATACGCGCTCGCTGCTCACCGTGTGCCTGAGCTCGACGGAGGTGATGGGGAGTATCGAGATGCCGTCCTGCTCGATCAGGAAGGGATACTCGTTGGTGCCGTGGAGCGTGCCCCGGTACTTGACGATACGGAGGCGGCGCGTCGAGACCTGCTCGGTGACCCGATGGTCGAGCACGACCACGCAGTCCGAGACATACTCCTCGAGGCCGTGGCGGGTCAGCTCCCCTTTGGGCCCCCGTTCGGCAGTGATGACCGCGGTCACGCCCCTCTCCTTGAGCCACCTGAAGAGGCGTCTCAATTCTGCGCGGAGTATGGCCTCGTTGGGGAGGCTCGCGAAGAGCGCTTCGAGGGTGTCGAGCACGACGCGTTTCGCGCCGATGGTATCGATATGGTAGCCGAGCCGGACGAAGAGCCCTTCGAGGTCGTATTCGCCGGTCACCTCGATCTCGCTCCGCTCTATACGGACATGGTCGAGGACCAGCTTCCCCTTTGCGACGAGCTCGTTCAGCCTGAAACCGAGGGAGGCGACGTTCTGGGCGAGCTCGGCAGGGGTCTCTTCGAAGGCGACGAAGACCCCGGGCTCGTTGTAGTCGGTAACCCCCTTGACGAGGAACTCCATGGCGAAGAGGGTCTTGCCGCTCCCGGCGCCGCCGCAGACGAGGGTCGGCCTGCCGGTGGGCACGCCTCCCCCGGTGATCTCGTCGAAGCCCCCGATGCCGGTGGGGCTCTTCGGCAGCCGGGGCTGGGGGGAAGGTATCGCTTCTCTTGTCTTTGCCACCAGAGACTCCTTTCGCCTCCCGGAGAGCGGATGCGCCAAACAAACCGTACAATAGGGAGAGGAACTATGAAAATGAGAATTTAAGGCATAACTCTTTTACTGTAAAACATAACACATTAAAAATCAACAAGAAAGTACCTTTTCAGCGCTCTTCGCCGCTGCTGCCCTCCACCAGGTCGAGCGAGAGGGGCTTCATGTCCTTCAGGAAAGGAAATTCGGCACGCACCCGATCGGCCTCGCGGGGATCGAGCTCGGCTGTTATGAATTCCTCCGTCCCGCTGCCGCAGCAGATATCGTTGCCGAGCGGATCGAATATATGCGATGCGCCGGGATAGATGATGCCGTTGCCGTCGCTGCCGGTGCGGTTGACGCCGATGATGAAACACTGGTTCTCGATGGCGCGGGCCCGGAGCAGCGCTTCCCAGTGGGCCTTGCGCGATTCGGGCCAGTTGGCGATCACGACAATGGCCTGGACATCACGCGCCACGCTTCTGAACACCTCGGGGAACCTGAGGTCGTAGCAGATGAAGACGCTCGCCGGCATGGCATCGAGGTCGAAGGTGACGGTGTCGATGCCCGCGATGAAGTGCCGGTCTTCCCCGGCGAAGGAGAAAGGGTGGATCTTCGTATAAGTGGCGACCGGCAGCCCCTCCCTGTTGCAGACGAGCGCCATGTTCCGCGCCTGCCCGGCTCCCGGGGCCCTCATGGCGAGCCCGGCGATGATATTTACGGTGTAGGTCTTCGCCATCTTCGAGAGCGCTGCCGCGGTCCTGCCGAACCCCTCCTCCGCGACAACGGGCACATTCATTGAGAAGCCGGTGGCGAACATCTCGGGAAACACGACGAGATCGCACCGCTCCTCCGCAGCCCTCTTCACGAAGCCTTCCGCCCGTTCGAGATTCGGCTCGACGGATTCCCATATCCCGTTAAACTGAACAAGCGCGACCTTCATCGATAGGTTCCTTTATGGAGTATGAATTTTTATTCGAGGAGAGGACGGTGCCGGTTTTGAGCGGAATTATTCTTCGTTTGCTCCAGAGCAGAGGGTGTTGAACTCGATCCTCGTAAATGCACCCGCAATGGTGGTTCGCCCCAAAGGCTTCGCCTTTATGGGCTGCACCAGAGCCAGGAATTCCCCTCAAAACCGGCACCGTCCTCCCCTCAGTTTAGTATTAAAGGCTATAGTACAAATCTAATTATATCAGGTAAGACAGAGCATAGGGGGACAAGGGTTGATAGGTGAGCGGCATGGGCAGCCCAGGCGAAGCCAGGGATGGCGGAGCGGGTCGGTACGACTCGATTCCGAGCTGCCCCGCCTCGGAGCAAGGCGTGGATGCCTTGCGAGAATGAGACGAACCTATCAACCCTTGTCCCCCTATGCTCTTATGACCGATTTAAGTTAAAAATTTATTTAGCTGTTGATCGGAAGATATACCCTGAAACGCGTCCCTTCGCCGGGCTTGCTCTCGACCTCGATCCTGCCCCCCATCACCTCGACGAGCTCCTTCACGATCGCCAGTCCGAGCCCGAGGCCGTCGGCGCCGGACGCCCCGCTCTCGGCCACCCGGTGGAAGCGGTCGCAGATGCGGGGCAGCTCGTCCTCCGGTATCCCCCGTCCGGTATCCCGCACCTCGATGAAGAAGGCGTCTCCCGCGACGCCGTAGTCGATCCAGACGCCGCCCTTGTCAGTATACTTGAGGGAGTTGGAGAGGATGTTGAAGACGATCTTCTCGAGCTTCTCCACATCGGTGACCACGGTGAGGTCGTAGTCGCGCACCACCGTGATCCCCAGCCCCTTCTCCCTGAAGAGCTGCTGCATATCTTCCGCAATCCCGGCGAGGAGCTCGTGCAGGTTCACCTCTACCTGTTCGTGCTTCGTAAAAAAGCTCGCCTCGGCCTCGGTCACGTCCTCGATGCCCTTCACCAGCTTGATCAGGCGGTCGATCTCGCCGTGGACCGTTTCGAGCCCCTTCTCCCTGTCCTGGATAATGCCGTCGGCAAGCGCCTCCACATGGGTCTTCATGATCGTGAGCGGGGTCCTCAGCTCGTGGGCGACATTGGACATGAGGCGTTTCCGCAGCAGCTCTTCTTTCTGGAGCGACTCCGCCATCATGTTGAACGTTTCCGAAAGCCTGCTCACTTCATCGCCGGCGCTTCGGTCCCGCGAGCCCCGGGGAATGCGGACGCTGAAATCCCTCTTCGCGATCTTCTCCGCCGCTGCCTTCAGGTCCATGAGCGGTCGCGTCAGGTAGCGGCTGAGGAACAAGGCGAGGAGCAGCGCGCCGCTGCCGGCGATGAGCAGGGAAATATGCGTAAAGTCTTCCGCCCGCTGCTTGAAGATGAACTCCTTCTCCTTGATCTTTTCTCTGAGGAACGGACGGGAGAGGAGGGTGCCGATCTGCCGCTCCTTGTGGTAAAGAGGATACTTCTCGAAAGGCCCTGCTGTCTCGTGCAGGTGAAAGAGCCCTTCCATGTGGCGCAGCATCGAGGCAGAAAGGGAAGACATGGCCTCGTGCGACGAGAGGACCTCCCCGCCCCGGGCATCGAGAATCCTTATGTCGAGCCCCATCATCATTCCCCAATGGATGGCTTCGGAGAGCGCCTGCCGGTTCCATACCCCCTGTTCATACCCGCCCTCGACCGAGGCGAGTATCCAGTACATCTGGTCCTCCCTGACGCCGCTCACGTAATTGTCGAAGTCGCGTATGATCAGACGGCCGAAAAAGAAATTCGAGACGAGGGCAGCGGCGATGACCGCGATGAAGGCGAGAAAGATCTTCGTCTTCATCAGTCGGGGACTCCTATGAATTTGTAGCCGGCGCCGTAGACGGTCTTCAGGAACACCGGCCGCTGGGTGCTGTCCTCGATCTTGTGGCGGATGTTCTTGATATGGGCGTCGACGACGCGTTCGAACCCCTCGAAGTCGTATCCCTGCACGGCATTGACGATCTGGAGCCTGCTGAAGACCGCCTGGGGACGCTCGGCGAGGAGGAGCAGTATCCTGAACTCCGTGGCCGTGAGCGGGACGGGTCTGCCGGCCTTGAGTACTTCCATCGAGCCGGTATCGATCCTCAGCGCCCCCTTGTTGAACGAGAGCGCCTTCTTTTCCTCTCTCTTCGATCTCCTGAGGTGGGCTTTGACGCGGGCCACGAGCTCGCGGGGGCTGAAGGGCTTCACCACGTAGTCGTCGGCGCCGAGGCCGAGGCCTTTGATCCGGTCTTCCTCCCCGCTCTTCGCCGTGAGCATGATGAGGGGGATATCGGACATGGTCCTGAGAGAGCTGCAGATGCTCTCGCCGTCGATATCGGGGAGCATCAGGTCGAGGATGACGAGGTCGAAGCCCTCTTTCAGGCGGGTGAGCGCTTCGTGCCCTGTCGGCGCCACCACCGCATCGAACCCCTCGCGCTCGAGATAGGACGTGACTATGTCGGCTATCTTCTTTTCGTCCTCTACAATCAATACTCTTTCATGCGCCATACTCCGTTATTTTAACACGCTTCAGAAAGGTTGCGCTCTCCTCGGGCACGAGGGGATTGATGAACATTCCCGAGCCGAGCTCGAAGCCGGTCAGGGTCGAGACCCGCGGCACGATGCTCAGGTACCAGTGCAGGTACGGCGAGTCGACGGCGCTCGGCTGCGCTGTGCGCAGGACATAGTTGAAGTCCGGGTTTTCGAGCCCCCAGTAGATCTTCGCGAGCGTGGTTTTGAGAGCGGCGGCGAGGTCCTTTGCCTCTTCGGGCCTGATGTCCGCGAAGGTGCCCGAGTGGCGCCGCGGAAATATCCAGAGGTGGAACGGGGAGAGGGCGGCGTAGGGCACCAGCACCGCAAAGTGCTCCGAGGCGTGGACGATGCGCGCATCTTCGGCGAGCTCTTCGGCGAGCATCCTGCACTGGAGGCACTCTCCGGTATTGTCGAAAAAGCGGAGGGCGATATCGTTCCTGCTCCGCACCTCGAAGGGAGTGACCGGCATACCGACGATCTGCGAGAGGGAGTGCTCGATCGTGGTCCCCGAGTCGTGGCCGCTGTTCTTGAAGACGACCACGTGCTCTACCCGGGGGTCCTTGTAGCATTCGATCAGCCGGTCCTTGTACGCCCGGAGCACGTTTTCGATCTGCTCCACCGGCATGAGCGCGGTGGTGTGGTGATGGAGCGGGCTCTCGACCACGATCTCGTGGGTGCCGAAGCCGGTTATGCTCTGTTTCAGTCCCGAGACGGAGCGGTGCCGGTCGCCGTCGGTGCTGAGCACCGAGAACTTGTTCAGGATCACCCGTACGCTCCAGCCCTTCTCGCCATGAATGCGGTAGCGTTCACCCGGCGACTTCTCCTCGTTGCCGGGGCAGAAGGCGCAGGTCTCGAGGAACGCGGGATGGCGCTTCTTCGTGCTTGCCCTTATGAAATCCTCAGCCTTCTTCGACTTCTCCCGCGCAATGATGACCCACTTCCTCGTCAGCATGTTCAACCGTAGTTCGGGCACCGCTTCCTCCTCTGTATTCATGAAGTCATACTCATATAATCGGCGGATTCCATGGTATAGTTAACTATGCCGCGCAGGTATCGACCGGGATGTCATATAAAACAGGGGCCGGGCCAGGCCGGCCAGACCGCCCGGCCGGCGGGGCAGCTGGCGCTCTTCCCCGAGCACGATCGCGAATCCCTGGAACGCCTCTTCGCGCAGGTTTCGGGCGATCCCGTCTCCCTCGTGCTCACCGATAACTCCACCAGCGTCCTCTCGGTAAGGACGAGAGACGCCGTGGTGCAGGTGCGGATGCACCGGATGTTTCTCACCGCAGGGAGAGAGGTGATCGACGAGATCGCCCGGTTCGTACGCAGCCGCAGGGGTACAATGCCGCTCCTCCGGCAGTTCATAAGAGACAACAGGGCGGTACTGGACCAGGTGCCCCGCCGGACGATCAGGGCTGTCGTGCAGGGAAAGCACTACAATCTCCGCACCCTCTACGATGCGGTCAACGAGGAGTATTTCGGAAACAGCGTAAGGGCGATCATCACCTGGGGCAGCCACGTGCCGCGGCGGTGGGCGCGGAAGAGGACGCTCGGCAGCTACAGCAGTCTCACGAATACCATCCGCATAAGCCCCGTGCTCGACAGGAGGTCGGTGCCCCGCTACTTCCTCGAGTTCGTCATCTACCACGAGATGCTTCATGCCGCCCTGGGAATAGAGGAGACCGAAGGGAGGAGGTCGGTCCATTCGCGGGAGTTCAAGAAGCGGGAGCGGCTCTTCAGGGAGTACGAGCGCGCCCTGGAGTGGGAGAAGACGCGGTTATGGGGCGGCGGGTAGGAGAGAGTGCTTCTGCTGCGGGAGAAAGAGCAATGCCGGTACCGGCGTACGATCCTGTTGCAGCGTCAGCTCCTCATGAGAGCTCTTTGATGAGGGCGGTAAAATCCCTGATAGCCGTCGGGATGCTTTCATGCACAAGGCTGTAGTCTATCTTCTCATACTCATGGACAAGTATATTCCTCAGCCCCGCACCGAGGGCGAGGCTCCTGCTCAGCTTTTTACTGAGTATGCCTATCTCTCCTGCTCGTAAAAAGGCTGCCTTATACGATACGGGCACAGGCTCACCCTTCGCCGAAATCAGATGAAAGATGATATCGCTTGCGGTCATTACGAGGAGCTCGAGCAACCGCTCTATCTCGTAATGTCTCTTCATGAATGCATCGAAGGAAATGTTTTTATACGGCAGCAGGTCGTTCAGGTAGGTGGTCATTGCAACAAGTTTCTTGTCTACAACTTCAGGCGACACCGGAGATCCTCTCGGTAAACTTCTTCAGATATTCTTTCTGCATCGCGCGCAATCGTTCCGTGTCGATATACAGTTTCCACGCTCGTAACCTCCCGGCGTCAAAGGCGCCCGGCTTCTCCTCATAGAGGGCCCTGCCGTTGAAAAACACCTCGTAGAGGAGCAGCGGGTCGGTGTCGGAGGTAAGGACGACGAGATCGATGTCCTTCCCTTCGAAAACATCATCGAGCTGATAGAGCAGTTCGAGCTTTGAGACCGCTGCTCCCTCTTTGAGCTTAACCGCCACATCCACATCGCTTCCGGGATGCAGTTTGCCCGATGCATGCGAACCGAAAAGGACCAGCAGCTCGATACTGTTTCTCTCGCAGAAGCTTCTGAATTCCTTGTTTTCCATACGAGTATCATAATTTGGGCGTAGAGAATTGTCAACGGCAACAGCGGCGCCAAGATAAAAGAGAGCGCGGGCGGCTCAGGGCTGCATATTCCGCCATGCTGTTACACGCCTCCCCCGCCGAGGACTTTGTAGAGCGTCACCAGATTGAGCAGCCGGGAGAGGCGAACGCCGATCAGCCCCTGCTGCGCGCTGTAGAGAGAGCGCTGCGCGTCCAGGACATTCAGGTAGCTTGCTATGCCCTTGCTGTAGCGCGCTTGCGAGAGGCGGTAGCTCTCGGCGGTGGCGTCGGTCAAAGACTGCTGCGCCTCCAGCTGGTCGCCGAGGGTCCCCCGCTGCGCGAGGGCGTCGGCTACTTCCCTGAAAGCGCTCTGGATCGCCTTTTCATACTGCGCAAGGAATATCGCGCGGTCGACTTCCGTCGCTTTCAGCGTGGCCCGGTTTCTCCCTGCAGTGAAGATCGGCAGGGTGATCTGCGGGACAAAGCTCCATGCGGCGGAACCGGCCCCGAAGAGCCCGGACAGCTGATCGCTGGCAGTGCCGACGATCGAGGTGAGGGTGATTCGCGGGAAGAACGCCGCGCGCGCCGCGCCGATATTGGCGTTGGCGGCTTTGAGGAGGTGCTCTGCTTGCACGATGTCGGGACGGCGTTGCAGCACGTCGGACGGCAGACCCGCGCTGAGCTCTTTCACTCCGGTGATCGGACCGAGCCCGGACGGCACGAGATCGGCCGGCACCGGCGAGCCGATCACGAGCGCCAGGGCGTTCTCGTCCTGGGCCACCTGGCCGGTGAAGCGGGCGATATCCACCCGTGCCGCATCGACACTCGTCTGGGCCTGCCGGAGATCGAGCTCGGAGGAGGCGCCTGCTTCGAAGCGGCGCTTGATGAGGTTGTACGAGGCGAGCTGGCTCTCGTACGTGTCCCGGGCGATGGTGAGGCGCTCCTTATCGGCGGCGAGGGTCAGGTAGTTGCCCGCAACCTCGGCCACCAGGCTGATCTGCACACTGCGGCGCGCCTCCTCGGTGGCGAAAAACTCCTCGAGCGCACGGTTGTTGAGGCTCCGCACGCGGCCGAAGAGGTCGAGCTCGTAGGCGCTGAACCCGAGATCGACACTGTAGTGATGCACGGTCCGGGACTGTCCCGTAACCGAGAGGCTCCCCGGCACCCGCTGTTCGATCCCGCTGCCGGCCGCGACCACCGAGGGGAAGAGATCGGCGCGCTCGATGCGGTACAGGGCCCGCGATCGTTCGATGGCGAGAGCGGCGATGCGCAGGTCGCGGTTGTTCCGGAGCGCGAGGGCGATCAGCTTTTGCAGGCGCTCATCGATAAAGAACTCCTGCCATGCGATATCGGCAGCGGTCTTATCTCCCGGCTCGGCTGCGCTGTCCTTGTACGCCGGGCCGTCCGGCCATTCGGACGGGACGGGCGCGTCAGGGCGTGTGTATTCCGGCGCCATGCTCGCGCAGCCGGTCAAGACCAGAATTATTAGTGAAACACAGAGAGGGATGACGCGGCGAGGCAATCCTACGGCGGGATTGCCACGTCGCTCCGCTCCTCGCAATGACAGCGTTCTTTTGATGTCTGCTATAAATCTTTGTTTCATATTACTGTCCCTCCGCAGCAGCGGCAACAGCGGGCGCTGCTGCGTGCGCTTTATGTTTTTTCCGGCCGAACAGCCGCGACACCATCACGAAGAAGAAGGGAATGAAGATCAGGTCAATGAAGGTGGCCGAGAGCAGTCCGCCGGTGACGGCGGTCCCGATGGCGTTCTGGGCTGCGGCCCCGGCTCCCTTGGTAAGAGCCAGCGGCAGGGTGCCGAAGAAGAAGGCCAGCGAGGTCATGATGACCGGACGAAGCCTGATCCTCACCGCTGCCAGGGTCGCCTCGACCAGCTCATGCCCCTGGTGCAGCTGCTCCTTGATGAACTGGATGATCAGGATGGCGTTCTTGGTCGAAAGACCCACGGTGGTGAGCAGGCCGATCTGGAGATAGATATCGTTGGGCAGCACCCGCAGGGTAACCGCCGTGACCGCTCCCACCAGGCCCAGCGGCAGCATCAGCAGGTTCACGAAGGGAATGGTCCAGCTCTCGTACAACGCCGCTACAGCGAGAAACACTACCAGGAGCGAAATGGCGTAGAGGGCCGGAGCCTGGGCGCCGGCGTTCTTCTCCTCATACGAGAGGCCGGTCCATTCGTAACCGATGCCGGGCGGCAGCTGGGCAGCCATCTTCTCCATCTCGGCCATCGCCTCGCCGGTGCTTACCCCCGGCGCCGCCTGGCCCATGATCTCCATCGACGGCATGCCGTTGTACCGCTCCAGGCGCGGCGAGCCGTATTCCCAGCGCGCCGTCGAAAAAGCGGAGAAGGGGACCATCTCGCCGCGGCTGTTGCGGACATACCACCTGCCGATATCCTCCGGCAGCATCCGGTACTTCGCGTCGGACTGGACATAGACCTTCTTGACCCTTCCGTTTTCGATGAAGTCGTTGACATAGGAGCTGCCCCAGGCAGTGGCAAGTACCTCGTTGACAGAGGAGAGCGAGACCCCCAGCGCCCCTGCCCGCACATCGTCGATAGCGAGCTTGAACTGGGGGGAGTCGTCCTGTCCGTTGGGTCGCACCGCGATCAGCTTGGGATTCTTCATCGCCATCCCGAGCAGCTGGTTGCGGGCCTCCATCAGCTTCTCGTGCCCCAGGCCGCCGCGGTCCTGGAGCTGGAAGTCGAAGCCGTTGGCCTGCCCCAGCTCCACGACTGCCGGCGGTGAGAAAGCGAACGCCAGGCCGTCCTTGATTCTCGAGAAGGCGGCCATGGCCCGGCCTGCAACAGCCGGCGCTTTCAGGTCAGGGCTCTTGCGCAGCTTCCAGTCCTTGAGCTTGATGAACGCCAGCCCCATGTTCTGGCCGCGACCGGCAAAGCTGAACCCGGCCACGGTGATGAGTGAATCGACCGCTTCGGTTTCCCGCTCCAGGAAATGGCGTTCTATCTGCTCGATCACCTTCAGGGTCCGCTCCTGGGTGGCGCCGGCAGGCAGCTGCACCTGGGCGATGATGAACCCCTGGTCCTCATCCGGCAGGAAGGCGGTGGGGAGCCGCAGGAAAAAGAACGCCATGGCTGCGACAATAGCGCCGTACACCGCCAGGTAGCGCACCGGCTTGCCGAACGACCGGCTCACAATGCCCTCATACTGCGCTCTCCTGCGGTCGAACCACCGGTTGAACCGCAGGAAGAATCCCCTGAACCAGCCGCTCTCTCCCGCTACGTGCCCTTTCTCCACCGGCTTGAGCAGGGTGGCGCAGAGGGCCGGAGTCAGGATCATCGCGACCAGCACCGACAGGATCATTGCGGAGATGATGGTAACGGAGAACTGGCGGTAGATCACGCCGGTCGATCCGCCGAAAAAGGCCATCGGCAGGAAGACCGCCGCCAGCACCGTGGCGATGCCCCAGAGGGCGCTGGTGATCTGCCCCATCGACTTGATGGTCGCCTCCCGCGGCGATAACCCCTCCTCGGACATGATCCGCTCCACGTTCTCGACAACGACGATAGCGTCGTCCACGAGCAGGCCGATCACGATCACGAGGGCGAACATGGTCAGGGTGTTGATCGAAAAGCCTCCTGCTGCCAGCACCCCCATGGTGCCGAGGAGCACTACCGGCACGGCGATAGTGGGGATCAGGGTGGCCCGGATGTTCTGCAGGAAGAGGAACATGATGATGAAGACCAGGAAGACCGCCTCGATCAGGGTATGCGTCACCTCTTCGAGGGATATCTTGACGAACGGCGTCGTGTCGTAGGGGTAGACCACCTTCACGCCGGCGGGGAAGAACCGGGAGAGCTCATCCATCTTTGCCTTGATCCGCTCGGCGGTATCCAGCGCATTGGCGCCGGCCGCGAGCCTGAGCGCCATGCCGGCCACCGGTTTCCCTTTGTAGCGGGCCTGCACATCGTAGTTCTCGGTGCCGATCCTGCTCTCCGCCACGTCCCGCAGCCGTACCGTCGAACCGTCGCTGTTCGTACGCAGGATTATGGCATCGAACTGCTCCGGCGTCTGGAGCAGGGTCCGGGCGTTAATGGTGGCGTTCAGCTGCTGTCCCTGGGGCGCCGGGGTGCCGCCGAACTGGCCGGCGGAGACCTGGGCATTCTGGGCCTGGAGCGCAGCGATAACGTCGTGGGGCGTCAGTTTGTAATTGCGCAGCTTATCGGGGTTCAGCCAGATACGCATGGCGTTCTGGGAGCCGAAGACCGTCAGCTCGCCGACCCCCTCGACCCTGCTGATGATGTCCTGGACGTTGGCCACCATGTAGTCGGTCAGCTGGTAGCGGCTCATGGAACCGTCTTCCGAGACGAGCCCGACGATCAGCAGGAAGTTCCTGGTCGACTTGACGACCTGGACTCCCTGCCGCTGCACGACCTGGGGCAGGAGCGGCAGCGCAAGCTGGAGCTTGTTCTGTACCTGCACCTGGGCTATGTTCGGGTCGGTGCCGGCCTTGAAGGTCAGGTTGATCGCCACCGCCCCGGCAGAGTCGCTGGTGGAGGACATATAGATCAGGTTGTCGATCCCGTTCATCTTCTGCTCTACGATCTGAGTGACGGTATCCTGCACGGTCTGGGCCGACGCACCCGGATAGACGGCATTGATAGAGATCTGGGGCGGCGCAATCGGCGGATACTGGGAGACCGGCAGGGTCTTGATCGCCAGCAGACCGGCCAGCATGACCATGATGGCGATCACCCAGGCGAAGATGGGACGGTTTATGAAGAATCTGGACATGAATATCTCCTTTGAAAGTCGTCTGACGTGTCCGACTTGTCAGACATGTCCGATTATTTGTTTGCTTCTGCCGGGCTGCCGAACGGCACGGCCCTGACCGGCGTTCCGGGGCGTGCCTTCTGGAGTCCTTCGAGGATGACGCGGTCGCCCGCTTTCAGCCCTTCGCTGACCAGCCAGCTGTCGCCGACGGTCCGGACGACCTTGATGATCCGCGGCTCCACTTTTTCTTCCGCTCCCACCACCATCACCATGGCGTTGCCTGCCGGGTTGCGGGTGACTCCTCTCTGCGGAACGAGTATCGCCTGCTCGCTGATCCCTTCCTCCAGGATAGCGCGGACGAACATGCCCGGCAGCAGCGTCTGCTTCGGGTTCGGGAAGATAGCCCGCAGCGTAATGGAGCCGGTGCTCTGGTCCACCGTCACCTCGGAAAACTTCAGGGTGCCCGGCAGGGGATACGGGCTGCCGTCTTCGAGCAGCAGCTTTACCCGCGCCTGCGCCGGCCCGTTGCTCTTCAGCAGGCCGCTCGCCAGGTTCTGCTTCAGGCGGAGCAGCTCGGCGCTCGACTGCGTGACATCTACATACATGGAGCTGAGCTGTTGAATGGTGGCGAGCGCAGCAGGCTGGCTGGCGGTCACCAGGGCGCCGTTCGTCACCGACGAACGGCCGATCCGTCCGGAGATGGGGGCGGTCACCTTGGTGTATGCCAGGTTGATTCTCGCTGTTTCGAGCGCTGCCTTGCCGGCCTCGACATCCGCCTCGGCCTGCTTGAGCGCAGCGCTCGCATCGTCGTAGTCCTGCTGGCTGACTGCGTTGATCGTGACGAGCTCCTGATAACGCTCGGCCTTGAGCCGGGCGGGGACGAGATTGGCTTTGGCCTTGGCGAGCGCGGCCTTTGCGCTGTTGCAGGCTGCCTGGTAGGAGGCAGGGTCGATTTGGTAGAGCACCTCGCCTGCCTTGACATCAGCGCCCTCGGTAAACAGGCGCTTCTGGATGATGCCGCCGACCTGCGGCCGCACCTCGGCAACGAGATGGGCGGACGTGCGGCCGGCGAGCTCGGTGGTGAGCGCCACGCGCTGCGGCTGCACCACGATCACCCCCACTTCAGGTACCATGGCCGGCGCCTTTCCGGCTGCGGCATTCTGCTTTCCGCAACCGGCCGCAACAAGGGATCCGGCAAGCATTCCAATGACCGCCAGGGCTCCGGATAATGTAAGTATCCCGGTCTTGCTCCCGGCCTGCCTGTACATCGCGATAAATGACATGGTTGATTCCTCCGAGCTTTTATGTAAATCGTGAATGGCGAACGATACGGACCGGGTAAAGATTCATTTCCGGTACCCTCTCAATAATCCGTCGACCAGCGTATGGGCGAGCACGTTCCGGTCGGCCCAGGGGAAACTTTTCCTGTAGGTTGTCATCATTATCAGACCGTGAGTCGCTACGCTGAGCACCTGCGTCAGAACATCTACATCCATCTCCCGAAGCCTTCCCGTTTCGACGCAATGCCGCACTATTTCCCTGAATGCGAGAAAGGAGTTCCGCGCCATCGACTCCTTTTCCATGAATTCTCCCTGCGTGCCGTACACATCCGGGCTCGTGAAGAAAAACACTTTATATTGATTCGGATTGGTGAAGCCGAACTCCATGAAGTAGAGCAGGGCCTGGCGAAGGGTCTCGAGAGGATCGCGGTACTGCGCCCTGACAGCGTTCAGGTTGGAAAAAAACTGCTCGGCAACCTCCTCGCAAATAGCGAACAGCAGAGCATCCTTGTCCTTGAAGTAAAGATAGATGGTGGTCGGCGAATACTCTATTTTCTCCGCGAGCTTGCGCATGGAGAACTTTTCGTAGCCTTCGTTCATGAAAAGCTCCCGCGCTGCATCGAGAATCTCCCGGCGGAACTCTTCCTTGTATTTTGCTCTTTTTTCCTTGACCCCCATCAGCTCTCCTTAACCGTGGTATGTTAGATTAACACTGTTAAGTTAATATTTCAGAACGCTTTCTGTCAACCCGAGCTTGATGAGACAGGGCTGGATAGGTAGAGAGATTGTAACCGGGTAGAGGTTATTTACAAGACCATTCTCAGTAGTCAACGGGGGAGGCATGGCAGGTGAGCGAACATACGGTGCCTCGCTCAACTCCCCCTGCTCATTCAGTTCAGACGCTCTAAGGGTGTTCGAGACGATCGAGAAAGGGGAGGAGCTGCATCAGCTCCCCGGGAGAGACCGACGAATGCCAGGCGCCGGTGAGATGGGCGAGCGCTATAGCGCCGAAGAAAAGGACCACCACTGCCGCAGCCATATACCCGGGACGGAGAACCCGGCGGCGCGGCACGCCTGCATCCAGCGCACCCGGCGCCGGGCAGGCGCTGACGCAAGTAAGGCAGCCGGTGCACTCCGGCGACCGTACCGTCTCCTTGGAAGCGACCGGAAGCAGGGAGGGGCAGCTCCGCGTACACGAGCCGCACTGTATGCAGCGCGCGGGCGTTCTCCGGATTTTGACGGGGCTCAGGGTGCTCAGGAGTCCGAGCAGGCCGCCATAGGGGCAGAGATAGCGGCACCAGAAGTTCCTGTAGACGAACGACAGGCCGAAGAGGATCACCAGCGTAACCTGGGTCGTGAGCGACATGTCGGTGAAGAAGCGCAGCAGCTTGATATCCGCAACCTTCCAGTAAGGGGTACTGAGGAACATCCCGATCTGGAAAGGGGACATCGTGAGAAGAATGACATAGAGGAAAAACAGCATGAGGACATACTTCAGCGATCTCAGCGGATAATCGATGTAGCGGTGGAGGGCGAAGTTCCTGCCGAAGATGCGGCTCCCTGCTTTTCCCACTGCCTCGGAGAGCGTGCCTACCGGACAGATCCAGCTGCAGAAGGACTTCTTCAACAGCACGGCGAGCAGCAGGGCGGCGATGAAGAGGACGAGCGCCGCAGGGTGTACCGGATCGAAGATGCCTTCGGTAATCCAGAGCTTGAAAGCCATGAGGGCGCCGATAGGCATGAAGCCTTCGACCGAAGGCGACCGCGAGACCGAAGGGAGCATTCCCTGCTCCAGGGCGCGGACGAAAAAGAAGAAGCTCACCCCGCCGTAGAGGGTCATGGCGAAGACGGTCCACTGAACGGCATAGCGCATCGTCCTTATATAAGAGCGGTCGATCTTTTCCATACTGGTCCTATTCTACGCCAAAGACGTAATAAAAAATTTGATCTAGGTCAAATAGGAGATTCCAACGATTACTTTATAGATACGAGAGGGGGGGCATACTCGAAACCTTTACAAATGCAACGGTGGATCATCAGTATGCCCTTACGGCGATAGGATCATTGGTTGTTTCATCTCCCCCTGTGGTCACCTTGAGTCCACTCACGCTCAAACAACCTCCCGGGTTACTATCGCTCCAGGGCATGTTCAGCGGTGTTGCATGGTAAAGCTTCCGAGTATACCCCCCCTCTCGTATTGCCCGTTTCGTATCGCTCCCGAACTGCACGTCCTACTTTGCTATTCCTGAATATCTCAGTCCGAGCCAGGTGAGGATGATGGCAAAGATATATTTCAGATAGAGCTCCGGCAGGACGTTCGCCGCGGTGCCGCCGAGATAGCTCCCGACAACCGCGCCTGCGCTGAGGCCGAGGACCATATCGGTGCGGACATTGCCGAGCCTGTAGTGTGTCAACGCTCCCGAAACACCGACCGGGACCATGGCCAGGAGCGAGCTCCCCTGCGCGAGATGCTGCCCCATGCCGGCGAAGAGCACCATGGCGGGGATCATGACCGTGCCGCCGCCCACGCCCATCATTCCCGAGAGGAAGCCGGTCCCGGCGCCGGTGAGGAGCAGGACAGCCGTCCTCGCCCCGAAGGCGAGCTCCTGGCTCTTTCCGGGGAGGTATGCTTTGACGATGATGAGCACCGAGACCGCGATGAGAAAAGCGCCGAAGGCCTTTTTGAGTTTTTTTTCGGGAAGGGAGTGGGCGTAATGGGCGCCGAAGCGCGCCGTAGCGGTTGCGCTCAGGGCGAGGATCGCCGAAGCCTGCCAGTCTACGGCGTGGTGGAAAAGATAGGCGATTGCGCCGGCGAGCCCGGTAAATACCACTGCTACGAGGCTCGTGCCGTGCGCCTGATGCTGCGTCAGCTTTCCGATCGAGATCATGAGGGGGATCATCACCACCCCTCCGCCGAGACCGACGAGGCCGCCGAAAAAGCCGCCGAGAAGACCGATAAAAAAACTCATAGGGTTAAGCTCCGAATTCAAATAACAAATCCCGGACTCAAAACCGTATTATTCATCACCTGTTTGAAATTCGGAATTTGGTGTTTGGAATGTACCGGACAGGATGTCCTTAACGGTGCTGAGCGCTTCCTTTTTCGTGGTTACCGCGCCCTCTGCTACCATGTCTTCTATTGTACCGAGTATCTCCTTGAAAAGGGGCGAGGGAGCGAGATGAAAGACCTGTATGAGGTCGTCGCCGGTAATGAGGGGCAGAAGGCGCATCCGGGGGAGGAGCTCCTCGTGATAGCTCCTGAGGAGCGACCGGCAGAAGGCCTGAAATCCATGGTCCGAAGCGGGGTCCTCTCCTGCCGCTCCGGCCCCGGCGAGGGAGAGCACGAGGAGAGGATAGAGGTGTTCCCTATGTCTCTTGATGAAGAGGAGAACAGAACGGTCGCTGTGATCGCCTCCCCGGTACAGCAACTCGATATCCCGCCGGTGCGCGCTTACGGCATGGATGAATTCTCTTTCCCGCACTGATAATTTCAGCTGCACGGCGGCAGCGAGCGCCTCGTCGGGCCGGGGGAAGAGGGCGGCGAGCTTGGTCCCTGTCCTTCGCTCGTCAGCGGCAAAATATTCTCTGACAGGCTTCTCGTACCCGGGGAAGGAGGCGCCCGGGTCGTTCAGGATATCCTCTGCCTTGCCGTAAGCCATGAGGATGCTGTCGGACCGTTCCGGTGACAGCGCCGGGAAGAGCGAGGAGAGGAGCCCGTCCTGCATCATGGCAGTGACCGCCGGCGAGGAACGCCCGGCCCCGAGCATCGCCCGGAGCTCCTCGGCGATCCTTTCTGCCGCGACCGTGGTGATAAGGCCGGCGAGCTTGTTGACGCTCTGCCGCGTCGCCGGGTCGATAGAGAACCCGAGGACTGCAGCGAAGCGGTAGACGCGGAGGAGCCGCAGGGGATCCTTGCGCAAGTTCTCCTCGGCAATCATGCGGATGATCCTGTCGGCGAGGTCGCGCCTCCCCTTGCAGGGATCGATGATCTCCTGCAGGGCGTAGCTCGTGACGCGCAGCGCAGCGAGGCTCGTGAGCGGCAATGCCATGGCATTGATCGTCAGGTCCCGCTCCGCGAGATCGGTGTAGATCGAGCCTCCCCGGAGCGCGGCGATATCGACGCAGTGATCACCCTTTACCACACGCGCCGTGGCAAAATGCTCGTCGAGGAGAACAAAGGCAGCGCCGATCGTATCGGCAAATTTTCTGGCGAGGGCCACTGCATCGCCTTTGACCGCGATATCGAGGTCCTTTACCTCGGTATTCAGGAGGACATCTCGTACCGCCCCGCCTACGACAAAGGAGACCTCGGCGCACTGTTCGCGGTAGGCGAAGTTGAGAAACAGATAGGAGAGGGTGTTCATCCGGTCCCTCGGTTCATCTCGATGCGGCTCTCTGGTGCGCTGTCTTCATGGCGGGGGTACGTGTACCTTGTTTCCCTATGACGTTTCGGACGGCAGGGGAGGGGACTGGAGGTCGATCTTGATGATCCCCTTCTGGATCGCGAACTTGAGGAGATCGGCGCGGCTGTGGAGGTTCAGCTTCTCGAAGATGTTCGTCTGGTGGGCGATCACCGTCTTGGCGCTGATATTGAGCAGCCCGGCGACTTCCTTGTGAGTCAGGCCCTCGGCGATCAGCTTCAGCACCTGCTTTTCGCGGTCGCTCAGCTTCTCGTAGGGGTCCTCGATCGAGGGCCGCTTTTCGGCATTGAGATACCCGGCAACGACTTCAGCGGCGATGGAGGAGAAGAGATAGCACTCGCCGCGGGAGACGGCCCTGATCGCCGCGACGAGCTCGTTCCCCACCGCCTTCTTGAGCAGGTAGCCCGAGACCCCGGCTTTGAGAAAGCGGGCGACGTATTCCCTGTCGTCGTACTGCGTGAGGACGAGGATCTTTACATCGGGATCGAACTTCTTTATCTCGACGGTCGCCTCGAGGCCGCCGAGCCTCGGCATCGAGATGTCCATCAGGACGACGTTGGGCCTGTACTGTTTGCACTTTTCGATCGCCTCGATACCGTCGGCCGCCTCGGCGACCACTTCGATATCATCGCATATCTTGAGGAAAGCGGCGATTCCCTCGCGCACCAGCGCGTGATCATCGGCGACCAGCACCGTTATTTTAGACATGTTCTTCCTCCTCGGCCTTGATCTTCAGGGGAACTGTAACGGATATTCTCGTGCCCTGTCCAGGGGTGGAGCATATGGTAAGCCTGCCGTCGAGCAGCGCTGCACGCTCCTTCATCCCCAGGATTCCGAGCCCGCGGATCCCGGTGGGGGACTGTTTCGTCGCTTCCTGCACGTCGAAGCCGTCGCCGTCGTCTTCGATGTCGATCGAGACGGAGCGGTGACCGGTCTTTAGCGCGATAAATACATTCTGGGCATTCGCGTGGCGCGCGATATTCGTGATCGACTCCTGGATGATCCTGAACAGTGTGATCTCGATCATCGGGTCGAAACGCATCTCCCCGGGGTGATCGATCGTGATGAAGTGGGCGATCCCCTTTTCTTTCAAATGCCGGTTCACGAGCCACATGATCGCCGCATGGAGCCCCAGGTCGTCGAGGGTCGTGGGGCGGAGGTTCTGGATGATGTGGTGCATGTCGTCGATGATCTTGACTACGATGTCCCTCATATCGTCGATCCTCTCGGTATTGAGGCTCTTCCCGGTCGCCTTGCAGATGTCGAGATTGATCAGGAACGCGGAAACGTCCTGGAGCACCTCGTCATGGAGCTCGCGCGCTATACGCTTGCGTTCATCCTCCTCCGAGGAGATGATCTTCTTGAGCAGGCTTTCGACCTTGAGCTGGCTCTCGCGGATCTGCCGGGTGCGCAGGGCGACGCGCTGCTCGAGCTCGAGGTTGTGCTTCTGTATGCTGTCGAGAGAGAGGGCGAGCTCGGCTCTCATGACGTCGAAGCTCTTGCTGAGCAGGAGCATCTCGTCGCTGCCCACATTGCCCACGGGCTTCGAGAGGTCGCCGTTGGCGATGCGGTTGGTCTCCTCTATGAGGGCCTTGAGCGGCCGTACGATCCTCCTGCTCGCCCCGACCGCGAACAGCACGGAGCTGGCGATGAAGGCGAGGATCAGTCCTATCGAAAGCCGGCGCAGCTTTGTCGCGGGGGCGAAGACATGGTCGTCCGCCTGTCCCACGATAACGCCCCAGGGCGCGGATTTGAGCGGGGCGAAGGCGAGCAGGTCGAGATGCTTCTCCGTTTCATCGGGGTGGGAATACCCGTGGCCGCATTCCCTGATGCCCGCTCTGCCCTCCTGGATCATCTTGCCGAGCACCCGCCCGTGGTCGTGATGCCGGAGGAGGCGGGCGGGGGTGTCCGACGCCAGGACGATCTCGTTCGAATCGATGACCTCTATATAGCTGTCCTTTTCGATGTTGATCGTCTGGAGGAGCTGGTTGATGAGGGGATTGGTGGGATTCAGCATGCCGCCCGCGATGCCGACGATGTCACCCCCTTTATCCCTGAGGGGGGTCATCATGAAGATGATCTGCTTTTTTACGGGTTCTATGGTATAAACGTTGGAAATGACCGGTCTGCCTTTTTCGAGGACCTGGTTCACATAGGGGATATAGGCGAGGTTCCCGGCGGAAGCGACGCGCGGGGGATAGACCAGCAGCTCGTTGCCGTGGCGGTCGAGGAGGAAGACCCCGTCGGCGAAGAGAGAATAGCGGTAGGCTGTCTCGAGGGCCCGCCTCTCGGGCTCCCAGTCGTCGTCCTTCAGGTCGACCTTGCCGGAAAGCGATACGTCGAAGAGCCGGTTGAGATTGTTGTGGAGAAAGACCTCGAGGTAGTCGGCGATGATCCTCGCCAGGGTAATACGGTCTTTCAGGGAGCGCTCGATGCTCTCGTTTATGGTGAGATAACTTATGATCCCCAGCGTCGCCGATATGATGATGACGTTGAGGATGATGGCAACCAGGATTTTTCTCTGCATTAAGCGTTATTCCCTGCTTAAACCATACCTCCTGGCTCCTCCGGCTGTCAAGTCGCCGTGCCCGCCTCCGCTCCTCCCTTTTCCGCAGCCGGCAGGGCCGGGGAGGCCGGCGTTCCGAACCGCCGCTCGTACTCGAGGGGATGCTCGTGCATCATCCGTTTCCTGGTAATTTTTCCCGTGAACATCACCGTATCGATGGGAAAGACCTCCGGGCTGAATATGGCGTTGTAGATATGCCAGGTGATGATAACGAGAAAGGCGAGCAGCGCCTCGTTCGTATGGAGCGCCTTGGAGACGGGAATGAGTACGCCGGGCAGGAAGCTCGTCACGGTTATCGGGAACCAGAGCGCCAGGCCGGTGGTGATCATGAGCACCCCGCCGATGACGACGCCCCAGTACTCGAACTTCTGTTTGTAATCGAAGCGGTCGCAGCGCGCCGGCGCGTCCGAGACCCCGAAGTAGTAGCGGAGGTTGTCGACGGCATCGGTGAAGTCCTTTTTGTGGATGACCATCGAGGGCTGCCACCGCAGGAAGAGCACGCCGAAGCAGGCGGCGAGGATATGCTGGAGGGTCAGCACGGTGAGGAAGAGGCCCGTCAGGCGGTGGATGAGCCTCGTCGCGTCGATGCCCCCGAGAAACATGATAACGGCCTGCGACGTCTCATAGTCGTGGAATTTCTGGGAAAGCCCCGTTATCGCCAGGATGGTGAACGCCGCTGCATTGAACCAGTGCTCGAACAGGCGGTAGGGATGGAATCGCCTGACAGCGGCGTTGTTGTCGACCCCGTTTATATCCATGAATGCCTCCTCTCTATTTATTGACGGCATAGCGCCATATATGCAGCAGGATCTGGAGCAGCAGCCCGATGATCATGAAGGGGATAAAGATCTTGTACCCTGCATTTATGAGATAGACGAGCGGCGCCTTTTTCAGATCCGGCTCGTAGTGCGATATCCAGCTGTCGGGAAAGTTGTGTGTCGCGTCCTGGTGGCATTTCTGGCAGCGCCTGGCAAGGTTTGCCTTGATCGTTGCGGCGTCAGCACCGCGCGTGCTGGTGATGTCGTGGATGCCGTGGCAGTCGGTGCAGACCGCGATGGAGCGCGCGCTCGCCTTTTTCCGGTAGAACTTCAGGGTCACGCCATGGAAGTCCTGGAGATAGCTGTCGACGACCGAGGTGGAGAGTCCGTACTTCTTCATGATCTCCTTGTTTTCATGGCATTTGCCGCAGAGCTGCGGCACCGTGTTCCGGAAGTCCGCGGTGCGGGGGTCGCTGATGTCGTGGGCCTTATGGCAGTCCGAGCAGATGGGCACATCCTCGTTGTGTTCGGATATCAGCGCGCCGCCGTGGACGCTCTGTACATACTGGCCGTAGATCGCTCCGTGGCACTGCTGGCATTTTCTCGCGTTCGCCAGCTTCTCCCTTCTCCCCGAGAGGACCGAATGGGCGCCGTGGCAATCGGTGCAGACCGGCGCACTGAGGTTTCCCTGGGCGAGGAGATTGAAATGGATGCTCTCGAGGGTCTTCGAATATTTATCGAAATGGCAGCGCCTGCAGCTCTCCGACAGGGCGATGGACATATCCCGTTTGCTCCTGAAGGCCCGGACCGGGTGCTCCTCCGAGGAGAACCCGAAGTGGCAGTCGGAGCAGCTCAGGTCCTTGTGGATCGACTGGTTGAGTATCTTCTCGTCGATCTGTATGGATTGTCTGGTCCCGTCTTTGAACGTCATATGGGCCTCGACCGCGTGGCAGTTCAGGCATAAGCGGTTGCCCTGCGTCATTTCACGGGCCCGGCGGACGTTATGGGCGCCGTGGCAGTCGGTGCAGACGGTACCCTTGGGAGATTTCTTTATGAGCTTTGCATGGATTTCGGTCTTGTGCGAGGTATGGCACTTCGTGCATGTTCTTGCAGCAAGGATATGGTACTGCTCTCGTGTCTTGAACACCCTTCGCGGATGGTCGCCGGCGGCAAAATCGTGGCACTGGGTGCAGCCGAGGATGGCATGGACCGAGCGTTTGATGTCACCCGGCTGAACCTTTACCGAGACTTTCTCTCCGCTCTCGAAGAGCATGAACCGCTCCTGGTCATGGCAGCCCATGCAGACACGGTCCTCCTCTGATAATCCCTGCATAGCCCAGCCGGGCGCTGAAAGGCATACAACCGCCAGTGCTGCCAGTATGCATAGAAGCCGCTTTTTCATTACTGCCTCCCTGATTATGCTGGTAATGAAGGGACCCGGGTGATGAGCGGCGGCGCCGGGCCCCTCATTGCCCAAGAGCGCTACTGCCCGGCCTTGCCCTCCCCATCCTTCTTCTCCTTATCGTTTTTCTTTGCTTTCCTGCCGCCGAAATAGGCCTCCAGGGGCCTCCAGCCGAAGTGGGCTGCACCGGCCACCCGGCGGGCTGTCCCGGTCACTGCCTTCTCGGTCACCATCTTTACGATCGCCGCAATACCTATGAAGGGCAGAAACACCGCGTAGACAAGCCCCAGCAGGGGCGCTGCAAGCAGGATCACCAGGGGGTGCGCCCGGTAGTAGGTCGTGGCGCGGTCTCCGGGAAGGATCATGCCTTCGGTGGCGATGACGCGCTCTCCGGTGCCGAAGTTCCAGTAGCTTCCTCTCTTTGCCCTCTCTCCGCCTCTGCTCCGTAACATGGTACACCTCCTTGTGGCTGCCGTGGTTTGTATTCGCTCCTGTTTCATTTTTCCCTCTTTTCCTTCCTCTTCTTGTCTAAAGCATAGCATTGCCGCGGCCCGCCCAACAATTGGCAAAACTTCCTATTTGAGCAGAAAAAATGTCCTATTCAGGGGCAGAGAGCGCCGACAAGGACAGTAAGGACGATGCCGACTGCTCTTCCGGCGAAGAAGCCCCGGGGATCATGCTGCGCGCGATCCGTATAAGCTCCCTCTCCTGGCCCTTGAGGGTAACGGAAAGATGGTACTCTCCCTCGGTCCAGGACACCCGGTAGCAGGGGATACGTCCGTCACAGAGGCCGGTGACGAGCGTCCCCTCCCGATCCTTTATGGCAAGAGGGCTCCTGTGAAGCACTGTTCCCATCACGATGGCGGTATCGGGATACCCTTCTGCCCCGGCGCTGATCTGCTGGATAACCATCCCGATATCGCGGGAATCACGGCTGCGGAAATGCATGATGACCGCAATAAAGGGGCTGCGCTGCGCTATCAGGGCCGAGGGCGGCCACGACAGGTTCTGGGGAAAGTAGGCGGGAACGTATACGGTCTTGATCTTGAGCGCCGACTTTACCTCTTCAATGGTCGTGTAGTGCCTCAGCATCCCTTTCTGGACCGCGCTGGGGAGCCAGTTGAGGAGCTTCAGGACGGCGAGCAGCGCTGCAAGGGTTATGGCGAAGTAGAGCAGGCCGAGCGATTTTCTCTTCATTCCCTTCTCCCGTGTCACTCCTTCATACTATAAAATAGTTGATCGCCGCGATGGCTGTAAAGGTCGCGGCAAAGGGAAACCATCTGCCGCCGCGCGGCTCTGCCTGCCACTGCTCGAGCCGCGCGACCCTGCTCTGTATATGCACGGCATGGCTGTAGTTCTCGAGCGCCTCTCTTACCGGGACCCTCTTCTCCGGTCCCGTGCTCTCGGACCGTCCGCAGTCCAGGTAGAGCTTCTTCAGCGTTGCGGCCAGCACTCCGGGCTTTCTGGTCATGGATGCCGCCATGTCGTCGCAGATCTTCTCCTCCTCCTGGACGATTCTCCGGAATTCGAGCAGTATCACGGGATTGAAAAACAGCAATACACGCACGAGAAACACGAGGACCAGCAGGGGCCGGCGGTTTCTCACGACATGGGCGACCTCGTGGGCCACGACCACCTCCCGCTCTTCAGGAGAGAGCGCTGCAATAATCCCCCGGGAGATATAGACGGCGGCGTGCTTGCCGGTGGTCGAGAAGAGGACAAGCTCATCGCTCTCGACGAGCTCGATAGGAGGCGCCTCTTCTTCGAGGCTCATCGAAAGCGGGCCGGGGGTGAGCCCGCCGGCAGGGGCGGTCAGGCGGGTCTCTCCGGCGGGGTCCGCTCTTTCACTGCCGGAGCTCCGGGCGGCGCCGGGCCGCCGGGTGACGAAGGTATGGTGGATGATCGGGAGCAGCTCCTGAAAGAGAAACAGCAGGGTGGTGACCGAAACGACGAGGAGGAGCAGGAGACTCAGCGGGATCGTCCCCCAGAGCTCGAGGCCGAGCCACCGGCTGCTGTCGAAGAGGGCGCCGAGCCTGAACGAGAGCGAGCCGCGCCCGGGGTCCGCCCATTGATAAAGAGGAAAGAGGACGAGCGGCAGCAGCACCACCAGGAAGCGGAACCGCTGCCGCGTCAGGGGGTCACGGATGTTCCACGCCTGGAGCGCCCGGTCGACAACAAGGGCGGCTACCAGGGCATGGACAAACGACTGAACGATGTACATGCCGGGATAGGACGCGAAAAAGGAAGTCATGCTTCTCATAGTACATTGTACTCTATATCTCGTGTTGCGCTCTTCTGTCCTAGTACCACATGATCGACTCGTAGTGCGGGGAGGGGACCGTAACCGCGATGTATCCTCTCCAGGGAGAGCGTTCGACCTCCTCTCCGTTGCGCAGGATATCTACGGCGAACTGTATCTCGTCATTCTCCGCTGCCGTAAGGACCGAAAAGGGGATTTCCATCTCGACGATGTCCTCTGCCGCCACAGCGGTGAGGTGCTCCCTGGTGACCCAGCTGTCGCCGGTCTTCTCCTGCACGAGGGCTTTCTGCTGCGGGCCGTGGAGGTCGAATACGATCCGGCAGAGGTGCGGGCGGACGATGTCGAGCCGGACGGTCATCTGCTCGTGGACCTCGCTGAAGGGGAGTACCGGATCGATGCGCAGGTAAAGGTTATCCTTATTGAAGCCGTAATAGAGTGCCGCAATGAAGCTCTCCGAGCGGTGCATGCTGCCGCCCGACCGCTTCACCTCCATGCGGGCAGCCTGGTGCCACTCGAAGTAGCTCGTCACGAGCCCGTCCATCTTCGGATGGATGAACCCCCGTATCCGCACCGCGGGCTCGATCTGCCGGTCCTCGCGCAGTATGGGGATGTGGAGGTGCGGCGGCGCTTCTTTCCCCATGACGGTGTATGCCTTGATCAGGCTGCTCCTGAAGAGCTCGTCGAACTCCTCGGCCGTCTCGGTCGAGTGGTCGTCGCCGTACCACCAGTTCCAGTCGCTGCCCTCGGCAGCATAAATTGCCTCCCATGCCTCGCTCAGGTCCCGGTCGGGAAAGGACTTCTGGAGCTCTTCGAGGTCGTCCCTCGTCTCTGCAAGGTAGTCCCAGGCGAGGTTGTCCTCCTCGTGGCCGATCCAGACGCCGAAGTTGGCGTATATCCATGAGCCAGCATGCAGTTTCGGCAGCTCCCTGCCGCTGCCGTGCTCAGCGAGGAACTCGGAAAAGGTGACGGTCTTGAAGCGGCGGTCGCTGCTCAGCGCCCGATAGAGTCCCCGCAGGAAATCGTGGCCGTCGTTGCCGTAGTGCTCCCATGCATTCTCTCCGTCCAGGATGATCGGGACGATATGCGGCCCGCTGCCGGCCAGGCTGTTCCTGATCTGGGCGAGCTTGTCGATGAAATCCCCTGCCGCCTGTTCCGGGCTCCATCCGGAGTAGGTGAAGCCGATCAGGTCGGAGAGGCGGTGATCCCTGAAAAAAAGGGCGACCTCGCCGAAGCGGTGGGGCTGGTAGAGCGTCGGGGCATCGAGGAGCTCGCCCTGCGGTCCCCTGAGCGGCCGTTCCAGCGAGCGGGCGAGCACCTCTTCGTCGGTCGCTGTCCAGCGTATCCCTTCGGCTGCCATGATCCCGAGCACCTCCTCGCTGACCGAGCCCTCAGAGGGCCACATGCCTGCCGGCCTGCGGCCGAAAGTGCTCTCGAAGAAGGCGAGCGCCCTCCGTATCTGCTCCCGCGCGTCCTCGGGATGCGCGAACCGCCGCCGCGGCAGCTGTACCTGGGGCATGGCGATGCGCGCACTATCCGTGTCGCAGAGCAGCGGGAGGATGGGGTGGTAAAAGGGAGTTACCGAGAGCTCGATCTGCCCCGCCTCGCTCATCTTCCGGTATTCGGGAATAATCTCCTTCAGGATTGCAAACTGCTTTTCGATAACGAGGTGCTTCTCCTCTTCGGTGAAGTCCCTCTCCTTGCGGACGAGCCCGCTGAGAAAGGGATCGCTGTCTCTGAAGGAGGGATCGATCCAGGCGAGGTTGAAGAGCACCTGGAGGTCCCTGATATCATGCTCCTTGAAGTAGCGCGACGCCCGCAGGATGTCTCCCTTGGTGACCCGGAAGCCGCGCATGACGAGCAGCTCGTAGTAGCGGGGGAAAGGCTTGATCATCGTATCCCAGTTTGCGAGAAAGAAGTTCTCGAGGACGAAGAGCCGTTCCTCCTCGGTAAGATCGACGGGATGCCGCCGTGTCAGCTCCAGATGGCGGTCGGCAGCGCCGTTGTCGAGGTAGTCCTTCAACTGGTCGAGCAGCGAAGGGACCACGTTGAAGGTCTGGCGGAGCGTCGGAAAGTCGGCGAGGTCCCTGACCATGTCGAGGTAGTCCTTGACGCCATGCAGCCTGACCCAGGGGAGACGGAACATGCCGGTTGCGGGGTCTTTGTAGTACGGCTGGTGCATATGCCAGAGGAAGGCGATATGCAGGGGGCTATCTGCCATCTTGCTTGAACTGGAATATATACTCGTCGGGCCTGGCGAGGCCGTACTCCTCGCGGGCGTGCTTCTCGATGTAGAAGCGGTCCTCTTTCAGCGCGGTGACGTGGCGCTGCAGGCTCCTGTTTTCTTCCTCGAGCGTGGTGATCTCTTTTTCGAGCGCGCGCTTTGTTCTCTTGAGCTCGGCATACTTAATGAATCCCATATCGCCGAAGAGGAGCGCCCCGCCGAGATAGAGGATGCCGGCGCCGGTGAGCATGAAGAAGAGGATGTTCCGCTTCCTCCGTTCGACCGATACCTGCTGCCTCAGATTTTTCGGCTTGGCCCGTTTCCTCATGGTTGCATACACACCCTAGTTATCGTGAAATCGCGCAGATGAATGATCGCGATATGTTATACCACGGCGGTACTATAAAATCAATGGTGGAGCTTTGGCGGCGGAAGAGGTGGGAGCAGGGATACCAGGGAAGGGGACCGGGGGAGTCTTTTTTCATCAAGAGTGTCTGGGTTCTCCAGGGCGCAGGTTGCACGCTGCACGCTGCGCCCCCCACCTCTGCTCGTGAGAGAGGACGTATATTCTGTTTCACCTCTGCAAGAGAAAAAAACGTCTAATCACTCTTGATGAAAAAAGACTCCCCCGGTCCCCTGCTTTCCTCGACACGGTTACGCCAGGTTGTAGAAGGCCTCTCTGCCCCTGAAGACCGCCGATGCACCCAGCTCCTCCTCGATGCGCAGCAGCCTGTTGTACTTCGCTATGCGCTCGCTTCGGGAAAGGGAGCCGGTCTTGATGAAGCCAGCATTGCAGGCGACGGCGAGATCGGCGATCGTCGTATCCTCGGTCTCGCCCGACCGGTGTGAGATCACCGCGGTGTACCTGGCCCGCTTCGCCATTTCTATGGCGTCGAGGGTCTCGGTCATCGTACCGATCTGGTTCAGCTTGATGAGGATCGAATTGGCGATGCCCTTCTCGATGCCTTCCTTCAGGATCTTCGTGTTCGTGACGAAGAGATCGTCGCCAACGAGCTGTACCCGCTTGGCGAGGCGCTGCGTCAGCAGCTCCCAACCCTTCCAGTCATTCTCGGCAGCGCCGTCTTCGATGGAGAGGATGGGGTATTTATCCACCAGCTTTTCATAATAGCCGACGAGATCGGCGGGGCTGATCTTCTTCCCCTCGAAGGTATATTTCCCTTTATCGTAGAATTCCGAAGAGGCGACATCGAGCGCGAGAAACACATTCTTGCCCGGCGCATAGCCGCTCTCCTTGATCGCCTGCATGATGATCGAAAGCGCCTCCTCGTTGGTCTGGAGAGTGGGGGCAAAGCCGCCCTCGTCGCCCACCGCGGTGTTCAATCCTTTCTTCTTGAGCAGGGACTTCAGCGTCTGGAAGATCTCGGCGCCGGCGCGCAGGGCGGAGGCGAAGTGCGGAAACCCGGCGGGCATGATCATGAACTCCTGGATATCGAGGTTGTTGTCGGCATGGGCGCCGCCGTTCATGATATTCATGAGCGGGACCGGGAGCTCCTTGGCATTGCAGCCGCCGATGTAGCGGTAGAGCGGAAGCCCCATCTCGTTCGCCGAGGCGTGACAGACCGCCATCGAGACGCCGAGAATGGCATTGGCGCCGAGCTTGCTCTTGTTCTCCGTGCCGTCGAGGTCTATCATCGTCTCGTCGATGAGCGCCTGCTCCTCGGAGGCCATGCCCCTGAGCTGCGGGGCGATCTTCTCTCTCACGTTTCTTACCGCTGCCAGCACGCCCTTGCCGTGGAACCGCTTCCTGTCGCCGTCCCGCAGCTCGAGCGCTTCGCGCGCGCCGGTCGAGGCGCCGGAGGGGACGATCGCCCTCCCGAGAGCGCCGCTGTCGAGCAGCACCTCGACCTCCACCGTCGGGTTTCCCCTCGAGTCAATGACTTCGGCTGCATAGATGTCCAGAATGTCTCCCATGTTCCTCTCTCCTTATGAGCAGTAGTATCGTGCTTCGTCATTCAGTACGTAAAAAGAATGCGATACGGCAAGACAGCAATGCGATCGATGCTGTGAAATCAAAAGCAGGGAGTGATTCGCTGCCAGAGCTCGTTATTCTTTGCTCTTCTTCGGGACATGGATCGCCCCGCCGTGCAGATCCTCGGCCGCTTCCATGACCGCTTCGGCGAGGGTCGGGTGGGCATGGATCATCGATGCAAGCTCCCTGGCCGTCATCCCCGCCTTGACTGCCAGCGCTCCTTCATGGACGAGGTCGGCTGCATGGGCGCCGATGATATGGACGCCGAGGACCCGGTCGGTCGCGGCATCGGCGATGATCTTGACCATCCCGGTTATCTCTCCCGCTGCATGCGCCTTGCCGAGCGCCCGGTACGGGAAGCGGCCTATGGCGACCTTCATGCCTTTCTCCGCTGCCTGATGCTCCCGGAGGCCGACCGACCCGATCTCGGGGGAGGTGAATATGCCTGCAGGCACCGCGGAATAGTCCATGCTCACCTCTTTGCCGCACGCGTTGTGCGCTGCCACGATGCCCTGCCGCGACGCGACATGGGCGAGGAGCATGCCGCCGGTGACATCGCCTATGGCGTAAATGCCGCCGATGTTCGTCTCCATTCTCTCGTTGACGAGGATTTCGCCCCGCGGTCCCTTCTTGATCCCCACCGCCTCGAGTCCTATATTCTCCGTGTTGAAGGCCCTCCCGACAGAGACGAGCATCTTTTCGGCGACCAGCTCCCTGCCGTCTTGGAGAGCGACATGGATGCCGTCGTGCGCTCCCCTGACCCCTGTCACCGTAATCCCGGTAAAGAGCGCGATCTTTTTCTTCTTCAATTCGCGTTCCAGCATCTCCCCTATCTCGTGGTCTTCGGAGGGAAGGGGGCGCGGCATGGCTTCGAGCATGGTGATCTCGGCGCCGAGCTCCCTGAAGATGAAGGCGAACTCGCAGCCGATGACGCCGGCGCCGACAATGATCATGCTCTTCGGGATGGCGGCGAGCGATACAGCGTGGTCACTCGAGAGGATATGCCCTCCGTCTATGGGGAACTGCGGCAGCTGAGCGGGCCGGGAGCCGGTGGCGATGATGATCGTGTCGGCAGGGATGATCTCGACGGAGCCGTCCCTTCTCATCACTTCGACCTTTTCCGGCGTGAGCAGCACGCCCTTTCCTTCCACCAGCGTAACGCCCCAGCTCTTGAAGAGCGAGCGGATACCTTTCACCTGCGTGGCGACGATCTTGTTCTTCCGCTCCATTATCCTGGCGATATCCGGAGCGATCGACCCCGCCACCGCGATGCCGTAGTCCTCGAGGCGTCTCGCCGTGTGCAGCGCCTCTGCCGATGCGACGAGCGCCTTGGTCGGGATGCAGCCCCAGTTCAGGCAGGTGCCGCCGACCTCGTCGCTCTCGATCACCGTGACCTCTGCGCCGAGCTGCGCGGCCTTCAGCGCGGCGACGTAGCCGCCCGGACCTGCACCGAGGATGACCAGCTTCATTTTGCTTCCTCTTCTATGTAGCGCTCGTAGTCACCGATATCGAGGAGGTCGTCGAGCTCGGACTTGTCGTCCATCTCGATAATGGCGATCCATCCTTTTCCGTAAGGATCCTCATTGATGACTTCCGGGGAATCGCTCAGCTTTTCGTTGACCTCGACTATGGTCCCGCTGACCGGCGCGATGACTGCGGAGGTGGCCTTGGTGGACTCGATCTCCGCTATCTCGGTATTCGCATCCACCGCGGACTCGACTTCAGGAAGGTCTATGTAGACAATGTCGCCAAGCGCATCCTGGGCGTAATCGGTAATCCCAATCGTCGCCTTTTTGCCCGATACTTTTACCCACGTGTGCTCTTTGTGATACTTGAGATCCTCCGGATTCATGCCAGCCTCCTTATGTAGCTTTGGAAAACGAATTTGAGAATTTCTTAACATAGTTTTTACGCTTTGTCAAGAAAACGCCATTGATACAGTGAAGAGCAACCTGCTGAAATACTTGTTCAAAACGAAACGGGGCCGCCCTGCATTCGGGCCGGCCTCCCCCGAGAGGAAGAGAGGCCGCTGCCGGCCGAATAGAACCATATGGTATCATAAAAGTTATGGAAATGGTCAAAAATAAGGCCCTCCTCTACCTGCGGATGATAAAATTCTCCCACTCGGTCTTCGCGCTCCCCTTCGCCTTTACCGGGGCGCTCCTCGCCGCAGCCGGAATCCCGGCAGCGGGAGCACTCTTCTGGATCACTGTCGCCATGGTCGGCGCCCGTTCGGGCGCCATGGGGCTGAACAGGATCATCGACCGGAGGATCGACGCGCAGAACCCGAGGACAGCGGGCAGGGAGATCCCTTCGGGGAAGATACGCGCCGGTGAGGCGGCGGTCTTCACCCTCATCTCGTTCGGCATCATGCTCCTCGCTGCGTATAAGCTCAACGACCTCTGCCTGAAGCTCTCGCCGCTCGCTATCGCGGTCCTTGTGCTCTATTCGTACACCAAACGGTTTACCTGGCTCGCCCATTTTGTGCTGGGCATTGCCATCTCTGCAGCGCCTCTCGGCGCATGGGTCGCGGTGCGGGGGACCTTCGATGCCGAGATCCTGCCGCTCAGCCTCGGCGTCGTCTTCTGGCTCGCCGGTTTCGATATCCTTTATGCGCTCCAGGACATGGAGTTCGACCGCGCCTACGGGCTCCATTCGATCCCCCAGCGGTTCGGCGTTGCCGCCACCCTGCTCCTGGCGAGGGTATTCCACGCGGTCACCTGGTCGCTCCTTGCTCTGACCGGGGCGCTCTTCGATCTCGGCCCTGCCTACTGGGCCGGCATGCTCATCGTCGCAGGACTGCTGGTCTATGAGCACTCCCTGGTGAAGGCGGATGACCTGAGCAGGCTCGACATGGCGTTCTTCAATATGAACGGCTACATCAGCATCACTGTCTTCATTGTTACCCTCGTCGCCGTGATATCGTGATACGGTAAAGAGTAAAAGTAAGAGCGTCTCACTGAATGAGGAAGGGGATTCGGGCGGGGATTACGCCAGGACTGCCCGTGCCGCTCATGTACTATGCCTCGTTCGACTCCAAGCTCATTCATTCTGTTAGGGGCTGTTAGGGGCTCTTAAAGAGAAAAATCAAAAAATAAGGAGCTCCGCAATTTTTAATTTTTCTTTTCGATTTTTTATCTGAAGAGGCTCATGGGGAGGATTCATGGAGAAGGCTGATTATATCATCTGCGGCGATTATGTGGTGACTATGGATGAGCGTCTGAGCGTGCTCAGGGATGGCGCTGTGGCGGTCGGTGGTACGACGGTCCTCGCGGTCGATGCCCGCGACGCCGTAATGAAGAAGTATGATGCCCGGCATATCGTGGCGGGCGAGGGGAGGGTGGTGATGCCCGGGCTCGTCAATACCCATACGCATGCGGCGATGGTCTATTTCAGGGGGCTGGCGGACGATCTCCCCCTGAAGGAGTGGCTCGAAGGGCATATATGGCCTGCCGAGGGAAAATGGCTCAGCGCCGGCTTCGTCGGCGATGCGGTGGAGCTCGCCTGCCTCGAGATGCTCAAGGCCGGCATCACCACCTATAACGACATGTACTTCTTCGGCGACAGCGCGGCGCAGAGCACCAGGCGGCTCGGTATGAGGGCGGTGCTCGGCGTCGGGATCGTCGATTTCCCGACCATGACGGCGGCGACCGCCGATGAATACCTGGGCAATGCCGCGCGGTTCATCGATGCGTGGAAGGGAGACGAGCTGATCACCCCGTGCATCGCCCCGCATTCGGCCTATGCCTGCGGCCCCGAGACACTCCGGCGGGTGAAGGCGCTTGCGGATGAACGGGACGTGCTCGTAACGACGCATCTTTCCGAGACGGCGTGGGAGGTGGGTGAGCTGCAGTCGCGGTTCGGAAAGCGGCCGGCCGAACATCTCGATGCCCTCGGCCTTCTCGACGAGCGGCTGCTTGCCGCCCACTGTGTGTGGCTCGATGAGCAGGAGATCGCCCTGCTCGCCCGGAAGCGCGTCGGCGTCTCGCACTGCATCGAGAGCAATCTGAAGCTCGCCTCGGGCTTTGCACCGGTCCCGGAGATGCTGCGCGCCGGGATACCCGTGACCTTCGGCACCGACGGCGCTGCGAGCAACAATACCCTCGATATCTTCGGCGAGCTCTCGGTGGCTGCAAAGGTGCACAAAGCCCTTGCCAAGGACCCCACGGTGCTCGACGCGAAGACGGCGCTCCTCATGGCGACGCGCTGGGGCGCTGAAGCGCTCCACCTCGCTGACCGCATCGGGAGCATCGAGAGGGGCAAGCGGGCGGACCTCATCACCCTCGATCTGAGAAAGCCCCACCTCACGCCGCTCTACGATATCTATTCCCACCTGGCCTACGCTGCCAAAGCATCCGATGTCGAGACCGTCTTCGTCAACGGCGCCCGTGTCGTCAGCAACGGCGCGCTCCAGACCGGCGATGAACAGGAGTTGCTGCGCAAGGCGGCTGCATGGGCTGAGAGGATCAGGGCCTGCAATTCGCGGAGCTGACCCGATCGCTTTCGTTTTTCCCGGCTTTTCGCCCGTTCCTACCAGTACCGGACGCGGCCGGTATCGATATGGACGAATTCGGGATAGTAGCCGACGCCGCCCGCAGCGAATGACCGTGCGACGCTGAAGAGCTCGCGGTTGCCGATGCCCGGGAGCGTGAAATCGATGGCGATGCCCTGGAGATGGAGGCTGTTCTTGCTCACCTTCCTGCCGATGCTCCGCAGGTAGTCGTTATATTTCGGCGAGCGATAGCCCGAGATGATCTGGACCGGGCCCTTTGCGCCCGCGCGGTCGACGACAGCGCCGAGCAGGTCGAGGAGCCGCGTATCGATGGGCATGATCTCGTCGGTATAATGGCAACGGAGGAACCGGTCGATGGCGGTAAGGGCGGCATAGTCGTAGGAGCCGGATGCGTAATAGGTAATCGCGATATGCTCGCCGGTGTGAATGTTGTACAGGGAGAGGGAGCGTTCGGGAGGGAGCGAAGCAACGACATCACGGAAGGGGTACCAGACGATACCCGCTGCAAGGGCCTTTAAAAAATTTCTCCTCGAGACCACCCGGTGATGTCCTCCGCAACGCCCGACTTTTCGTGGAGCAGCCGGTCCACCGCATTCCAGTCCACCCGGCCGGCAGCGCCCGACTCCTCGATGAGCCGCCGCGCCGCTGCCTTCATGCCGGGCACTCTCCCGTAGACATCACGGTGCACTTCGAGAAAGATCCGCCCATCGGCCGAGCGGGCCAGCTTCACCGGGTCATAGATTACCTCACCGCGGGCAGTTATCTCAACCTCCGGGAAAAATTTTTCCATATGTTCGGGCAGCATTCTTATGCAGCCGTGGCTCATGAACTGGTAGACCGACGAGGGCCAGATCGTCTCGTGGATGACGATACCCGGGATCGATGTCTTGATCTTGTAGCGGCCCAGGGGGTTGTCGGGTCCCGGCGGCACCACCGTCTTCACCTCTTTCCCCTCCATATCCATCTTCAGCTGCATGGATTCGGGGACGTACCAGGTGGGGTTCTTTTCCTTGCAGATTACTTTGAACGGCCCCACCGGCGTCCTCCACCTCGTCATGCCGTTCCAGAAAGGCATGCCGAGTCCTACCGGGAATACCCCGGCAAGGGCGCCGTCCTTGAAGAAGTAGAGCATCTTTTCGGGGATGTTGATGATGATGCCGTTCTCGATCGTTCTGGGTACGATCCTCCTGATCGATGTCTTCAGCACTACTCCCGGTTTGAGAGGCTTGCGGGGATCGATGCTGTTTTCCCTCGCGAGCCGCTTCCAATCGACCCCGAGCCTGGCACCGATGCGCATGAGGGTGTCTCCTTTGACGACCGTATAGGTGACCGTCTGCTCGATGATGGCGGCGGGAGGCTGCTCGGCAGCTGCGGGCGCAGTGAGTCCGAGGAGAACGATGAGGAGCGGAAGGGAAAGGTATTTCATCGGCGGGAGCTCCTCCTATTAAGGGGCAAAAGTCACTAACCTTATCATACCACAGGGGAGGAGATGGTGATGCAGGCGATGCGCTTCCGTTTTTTGGCTCGAAGCATGAATGATTCTGTGCTACAATTACAGATGAAAAACCGTATCAGGAGGAGAAATGGCTCAGACCTGTGGGACTGCGGCTGACTGCTGGAAGAAGATCCTCTCCGACGCATCGCAGCATGGAGGCTTGCTGCCGGTCATCGAGCGGTTCGCACGAGAAAACACCTCACCGGCGCCGGTCGTCTTCGGCACCTCGGGATGGCGGGGAGAGATCGGGACCGACTACACCTTCACGAATGTGCGTATCGTCACTGCGGCGATCATCGAGATGCTCAAGAGCGGCGATGCCGCGGTGATGCAGGCGATGGGCGTTGCGGATTTCGACGAGATTAAGCGGCGGGGCATTATCGTCGGGCATGACAACCGGTTCCTCGGCCGGGAGTTCGCGATGGAGGTGCTCGGCCTGCTGCAGGGAGAGGGTATCAGGACCTGGTATGCCGGAGAGGCGACGACGCCCGAGTTTTCCGCAGGCATCGAGATGCTCAACGCCGCCTGCTCGGTCAATCTCACCCCCTCGCACAACCCTGCCAACTATGCGGGCTTCAAGTTCAATCCCTCGGACGGCGGTCCCGCCGGTACGGAGCTCACCGCCAGAATAGAAGAGAACGCCAACCGGATGATGCGCGACGGCGCCGTGCCGGAGCAGGTGCGGGTCGATAGCGCGTCGGTCGAGCGCATCGACCTGACGGAGCGCTATATCGCGTACCTCACCGAGCGGAAGACGCTCGACCTCGAGAAGATCAGGGCCTTCATCAACAGCGCCGACTGTTCTCTCTATGTCGACAATGTGCATGGGGCCACACGGGGGCGCATGGAGCGGATCCTCGGCATGAGCACGAGCATGCAGTACCTGAGGACCGAAGACGATGTCCTCTTCGGCGGCGTCGCTCCCGAACCCTCCGAAAAGAATATGGAGACCGTGGACCGGCTCCTCCGGAGGAGCGAGACGCGGCTGAACCTGGGGGTGATCATGGACCCTGACGGCGACCGCATCCGCTACAGCGACGGCGTCATGCAGATACCGATGAACTACTTCGGCGCCATGGCCCTGCATTTTCTCCATGTGCACAAGGGCATCACGGGCGTGGTGGCGAAATCGGTGGGCACCAGCAACTTCGTCAACGCCATAGCGGAGCGCCTGGGCATCCCGGTGCGGGAGACCAGGGTCGGCTTCAAGAACTTCAGGCCCTACCTGCTGCGCAGCGCGCCGGAACGGGCGATCGTCGCCTTCGAGGAGTCGGACGGCATCTCCGCGTATAACCATACGCTCGAAAAGGATGCGCTCTTCGGCCTGCTGCTCGCCGTCGAGATGATGGCGGTCACCCGCAAGAACCTGAGCGTCTATCTGAAGGAGCTGATGGACGAGTTCGGGCACTTTTATCCCGACCGTTCCGGCATAACCGTCGACCGCTCGCTGGTAGGGGGGCCGCTGCTCAGGAAGCTTTCGGTCATTCAGGAGCGCTACCGGAAGGGGACCGCTGCCGTTATCGGCGGGAAGACCAGGACCGTCAAGGACGTCATAACCGTTGACGGCACCAAGGTCGTCTTCGACGACGGCTCGTGGCTGATGATCCGGCCCTCGGGCACCGAGCCCAAGGTGCGCTTTTATATCGAGGCCCGGACCGAGGAGGGGAAGGCAGCGGTCTTCGATGCGGCAAGAACGATGACGCAAGAAGCGCTGGGTATGTAATATAATAGTGCCCGGGGGGCACTCTTTCCGGGAGAGGAGGCGCTGCGCAGCTCCAGAATGCGCTGCCCCCGATGCTGAGCGGTTACATTAAGCGACTGATCGTCAAGAACAGGGCCTTTATCCTCGAAGAGGTCCTCGAAGCAAGAGGTCTGATGCAGCTGCTCATGAAGCCCCGGAACACGGGGCTCCCCTGGACGCTCGACGAAAAGCTCAGGATCAAGATGCATCTCTTCAAGCTGTCCCGGGTGGTTCCGGCGCTGATCGTCTTCCTCCTGCCCTTCGGGTCGCTCCTGTTGCCCTTCCTCGCAGAGGTGCTCGACAGAAGAAAGAGCAGAAGAGAGTAGCGTTACATCTCCCGTCTTCCCTCGAGCGCTTTGGCGAGGGTGACTTCATCGGCGAACTCTATATCGCTTCCGATCGGCAGGCCGTACGCGATCCTGGTCACCTTGACGCCGAACGGCCTTACCGCTTCGGTAAGATACCGCGCCGTCATCTCTCCCTTGGTGTTGGGGTTCGTGGCGAGAATGATCTCTTCGATGCCTTCCGACGGGATACGTTTCAACAATTCATCTATTTTCAGCCGGTCCGGGGTGATGCCGTCGAGCGGGGAGAGGGCGCCCAGCAACACATGGTAGGTCCCGTTGAAGCTCCGCGTCCTCTCGACCGCGAGCACGTTGCTGGGCTCCTCGACGACGCAGACGCGCTTCCTGTCGCGCGCTGCATCCCTGCATACGCTGCAGGGGTCGGTGTCGGTGATCGTGAAGCAGACCGAGCAGAACATCGCCTTGTCCTTCACTTCCGCAATAGCCCGGGCGATGCCCTTCGCCTCTTCCTGCGACATGGTGAGGATGAAGAAGGCGAGGCGCTGCGCGCTCTTCCGGCCGATGCCGGGAAGCTTCGAGAGCTGTGTTACCAGATTTTCGATAATTCCCTGTGTCATGATTCGTGATCGGCGATCCGTAATGCGCGATGAGAGAACAGTGCTGCGCTCTCCTTTACTCGTTACTCATTACGCGTTACGGATTACGGCTGTCATTTTCCGAAGAGGTTGCCGAGGCCGCCCATTCCCGGCAGCTGCAGCCCCATGGTGAGCTTCGACATCTCTTCGTTCACCATCTGCTGCGCCCTGCGGAGCGCCTCGTTCGCTGCTGCGAGAATGAGGTCCTGGAGCATATCGATGTCGTCGGGATTGACCACATCCTTCTCGATCCGTATCGAGACGAGCTCGCCGCCGCCGTTCGCCACGACCGTGACCATGCCGCCGCCTGCGGTCGCCTCGACCGTCCTGGTCTTCGCCTCTTCCTGCATCTTCTGCATCTCGGTCTGAAGCTTCTGTGCCTCGCGCATTATATCGCCGAGCATCTTTTTAGACATGTTCTCCTCCTTTATTGGGTAACGGCACTACATCGACAATTCTTCCCTCGAAGAGCTCGAGGGCCTCTTTGACGATCGGGTTCTGCAACGCTTTCTCCTTGAGGTCCTTCTTGCTCACGCCCGTTCCCTTTGCCGTCTCGATCGTAATGGTAACCGGCCTGCCCGTGCCCGCTTCGATCATGCTCTTTATCAGCTGCATGTTCTCGGCGACCGCTTCGGTATGGACCTTTGCCAGGCCGCCCGTATAGGTGAGCGTAATCCCGTCGCCGTTGAAGGCGGCGCTGCCGTCGCGCAGCTTGTTTGCGAGAGGGTGGTTCGTCTCGTCGATCATCTCGACAGCCCGGTTCCAGGCTTCAGGCAGCGCAAGCGGTTTCACTGCAGGACGCTGCTCGGGGGCCGCTGCCGGTGTCGTTGTCTCTTCAGCCTTCTTTTCACTCCGGACCGGGCCACGGGATTCTGCAGGCTGCTCCTTCTGCGCAGCAGGACGGGGGCGTGAAACAGTTTGATCGGCGCCGGGCTGAGCCCCGGAAATGCCCGGACCACTGCCCTGGACCATGCTGAGCGCCTCATCGATAGCGGTAAAGCGGCTCAGGAAGCTCAATTTAATGAGCGTCATCTCAAGCGCGACCCGGGGGTAGAAGGCGCCCCTGATGCCCTGCTCCGCCTTGATCAGCTCGGAGAGCAGCAGGGCGATGTGCTCTTCGGTGGTCGCGCCCGTGAGGGTATCGATCGCAGCGTTCTCTTCCTCGCTCAGCTCGAGCACGTCCTCCGTGGCGCCGACCACCTTCGCGATGAGGAGGTTTCTGACGAACTGCAGGAGATCCCGGGTAAACGCCTTGAGGTCGGTTCCCGTAGCAGCGAGGGCGGCGATCGTGGTAATGATCGTCTTGCGGTCGCCGCCGACAACGGATGCGGTGAGCTGCGCAAGGGTCTCCACATCGGTAATACCGAGCAGGTCTTTCACCTCTTCGGCAGAGATGTCGTCGGAGAAAGAGACGATCTGATCGAGTATGGTCAGCGAGTCGCGCATGCTGCCGTCTGCAGCGCGGGCGACCATATCGAGGGCCGCGCTGCTGACGCGTATCCCCTCCTGGCCGGCGATGAATTTGAGCCGTTCCTTTATCTTCTGTCCCGATATCCTCCTGAACGGCAGATGCTGGCAGCGCGACAGGACGGTGGGCGGGATCTTCTTCGCCTCGGTCGTTGCGAGGACGAAGACGACATGGGGCGGCGGCTCTTCGAGGGTCTTCAAGAGCGCGTTGAATGCCGAGGTCGAGAGCATATGCGCCTCGTCGATGATATAGACCTTGTATCTCCCTTCCGAAGGCGCATAGCGCACGCGCTCCCTCAAATCGCGGATATTGTCGACGCCGGTATTCGAGGCGCCGTCGATCTCGGAGACATCGATGGACGAGCCTTCGGCTATGGAGAGGCAGGAGGCGCAGGCGCCGCACGGTTCGGGAGTGGGGCCGTGCTCGCAGTTGAGGGCCTTCGAGAGGATGCGCGCCGTGGAGGTCTTGCCGACGCCGCGGGGGCCCGAGAAGATATAGGCGTGGGCTACTTTATTGGCGCCGATGGCGTTCTTCAGTATGCGGGCGACGTGTTCCTGCCCGACCATGTCGTCGAAAGTCCGGGGTCTCCACTTACGCGCTAGAACCAGATAAGCCATACATCCTCTCTACACCGCTCCTCAGCGTTAACCGCACCCTGTTTTTCTACACCCGGCGACCGGCGTTCTCTTGCTCTGGCGCTCTGGCGAGCAGCGCTTAGTGCGTCTGCAGCGCCACTCGTTTGCCCTGTAACACCCCGCGCTCGCTGCAGTGGGGGTTATGGGGCCGGCTTGCTGCGGCACCCAGACAGAATGCTTACCGTTGCTTCCTTCCGGACCTGGCGGGATTCACACATGCCTGCTGCGCAGGGCCAGCCCCCGGCTGTAGAAAAACACTGTTACGGTTGTTCTGGCGGAGAGGCAGGGATTCGAACCCTGGGTGAGTTTGACCCCACACACGATTTCCAGTCGTGCACCTTCGGCCTCTCGGTCACCTCTCCAAAATGCCCACAATTATTTAGGTTACTGTATAGCGCCCCTTAAAATCAACCATTAGGGAGCGCAATAACCAAGGAGATTGAACGATATCCGGGGTGCGATACGTCTCGCAGAATAACCGCGCTCGAAACGGTTCGGAGAGGGCGGCTTCCTCTCGTCCACAACAGTGCAAGACGGGTGACGGCTCCCTGCACGATAAAGTCCTCTCCGTAATCCAGACGTCCGATTAGGAGTATAATACCATTATGGCACAGACGATAATCTCCGGGGAAGAAAAGGCGTGGGAGCTTCTGCTCGGTAAGGACCCTGCCGAGGTGTGCCGCAATGCGCTGGCCGGTTACGACGGCGAGACCGGGCTCTATACGCTCCGGTCGCTCGGTATGGAGTTTACCCTCGACCCGAAGCAGAAGAGCATAACCAGCGCCGCCCCTGAAAGCAGCCTGCTTCTGACCAGGCTGGCCTACTTCTTCAAGCTCTCGGTTCCCTGGTACCTGGTGAGCGCAAAGGACATCGCCCTTACCGGGCGGCTCGTGAAGCCGACGAACCTCGCCGGCGGACAGCTCTTCTTCCAGGGGTCTCACGTGCTGCCCCTCGAGAAGGTGGCGGAAAAGTATGCCGCCGACCGTGAGGGCTTTCTCGAGAGAGGGGCCCGCTTCGGCGGCGAGCGGGCCGGCTATGGCGATGCGGCCTTCAGGTTCTCTCCCCTGCCGCGTGTTCCCGCCTTCCTGATCCTCTGGCTTGCCGATGAGGAGTTCCCCGCACGGGTGGACCTGCTCTTCGACTCGAGCTGCGAGCTCCAGCTCCCGCTGGATATCATCTGGTCGATCGCCATGATGAGCCTGCTGGTGATGCTCTAACCCTTTATCTTCGGCATAGCAGGACGGGGTTACGATGCCTTCTGTTCCGATTGGAGCGAACGGAGCAGCACCCGCGCCACCGCGAAGAGTCTCGTGTAGCGCCTGTCCTTGAAATCGTTATAGGTATTCGGCAGGGGGAGATAGCAGCGCTTGCTCTTGTTGTAGGCGAGCGTCACCTCGGCGAAAACGCCCTTTCCTATATAGATCCGATGAGCGTAATCCTTCGTAGAGGCGAGCACCAGCTTTGCGACGGTGAGATAGCCGGGATCGAGATTGACGGTGCGCTTGCCATTCAGGGAGATCGTGTTCTCGATTGCGCAGGTCTTCAGTTTGGCGGAGGAGAGCTCGCCCTGGTCGATGAGGTCTTTGAAGAAGAGAAATCTGCGGCAGATCGGCGAGCCGAGCTCTTCTTCGTAGTGGCTCGAGAAGTCCCACGGGATCAGCGGACTCTCCATGATGACCTCGCCGAAGGTCTTCTCGAGGAGCGGCACAGCCTCCAGGTACGCCTCCTCGTCTGCAAAGAGGGCTCCGATCACCAGCAGGGCGTGTTCGGGGGGCGTCGGCTTCCTTCTCCTCATTATCTATTCGTTGGCGAGTTTTGCCAGGACCGCCCGCACCTCCGGGGTATTCCACTCCATGGGGCCTATGACCTTCTCCTGAATGATGCCCCTCTTGTCGATAAGAAAGGTCTCGGGTACCCCGGTGAGGCCGTAAGCGCGTCCCACATTGTTCGTATCGATGAGCACCGGGAAGGTGAAGCCGTTCGCCTTCAGATACTCCTTTGCATTGGCAGGGGTGTCCTTGTAGAGCACGGTGAGGAACACGAACCGGTCATTTTCCTTTTCCGCGTTCATCAGCGCCTGGAGCGAGGGGTTCTCCTGCTTGCAGGTGTCGCACCAGGTGGCCCAGAAGTTGAGCAGCACGACCTTGCCCTTGAGGTCGGCAAGCCTCCAGGTTTTCCCTTCGAGATCGGCCAGCTCGAAGGGGGGCGCTTCCAGCCCTTTTGCGGCGGTCACCGGCTGCCGGGGCTCCTCCTTTGTCACCAGGAGCAGGACGCCGGCGATTCCTGTCACGAGAATAGCGAGTAAGATGATTCCTTTTCTCATGGGGATACCTCGATCGTTCAAGAATTGAGCCTTCATTATACCATAGGGCAGGGAGGATAAAAAAAATCAGCCTGCCGTTGCCGGCAGGCTGATGGGCTGGGTAATGGTAGTGCAGGCGCCGTCAGTTGACGGTGACCAGCATGGTATCTTCGACTCCCTTGAACTGGAGCTTGTTGTCTTCGAGAACTACCCGGACTACATGGGTATCCTTGAACCTGCCCTTGATCAGTTCCTCAGAGAGCGGGTCCTCGATCTCCCGGTAGATGGCCCTCCGCATCGGACGCGCGCCGTACGCGGGCTGGTAGTACTTCTCGAGCAGCCACTCTTTCGCCTCGGGCGTCACCTCGACGGTGAGCGCATGCTCGGAGAGCTTCTTGTTCGTCTCGATGAGCAGCAGGTCGACCACCGAGAGGAGATGCTCCTTCTCGAGCGGATGGAAGACCACCGTCTCATCGACCCTGTTCAGGAACTCGGGGTTGAAGGTCTTCTTCAGCTCCGAGAGCACGTTGTCCTTGATCTTGCCGTAGACATCCTCGGACTGCGAGGCGGACCGGAAGAAGCCGAGCGGCGTCGCCTTCTCGATGATCCGCGCGCCCAGGTTCGAGGTCATGATGATGATCGTGTTCCTGAAATCGACCTTCCTGCCGTAGCTGTCGGTGAGCACGCCCTCGTCGAGGATCTGGAGGAGCATGTTGAAGACATCCTGGTGCGCCTTCTCGATCTCGTCGAAGAGGATGACCGAGTAGGGGCGCTTGCGCACTTTCTCGGTCAGCTGGCCGCCCTCCTCATAGCCTACATAGCCGGGAGGCGCGCCGGTCAGCCGCGATACGTTGAACCGCTCCATGTACTCCGACATGTCGACCTTCACCAGGGCGTTCTCGTCGTTGAACATGAACCCGGCAAGCGCCTTCGCCAGCTCGGTCTTCCCGACGCCGGTAGGGCCGAGGAAGAAGAACGACCCGATCGGCCGGTTCTTGGCCTTCAGACCCGACCTCGATCTCCTGATAGCGCGGGCAACGGCCCTGATGCCCTCGTCCTGCCCGATGATCCTCTGGTGCAGGAGGGTCTCCATCTGGAGCAGCTTCTCGGACTCGGTCTCCTCGAGCTTGTAGAGCGGGATGCCCGTCATCTTCGAGACCGTGTAGGTGACATCCTCCTCGGAGACGACCGGCACCTCCTTGGTCAGGGTATCCTTCCACTTCTTGTACTGCAGTTCGTACGTTTTCCTCAGCTTGTCTTCCTGCGCCCTGATCGTCTGCGCCTTCTCGATGTCATGGAGCCGCACATACAGGCTCTTCTCTTTCGAGAGCTGGATCAGCTCGGTCTCCATGTCCCGCAGCTCCTGGGGCATGGTCGACCTCTTCAGCTTCAGCCGCGACCCGGTCTCGTCGATTACGTCGATCGCCTTGTCAGGAAGAAACTTATCGGTAATATAACGGTCGGAAAGCTTCACCGCCGCCTCTACCGACTCGTCGCTGATCTTCACCTTGTGGTGGTTCTCGTAGCGGGGCCGCAGGCCCTTCAGGATATCCATCGCCGTCTCTACCGTCGGCGGCTGGATGAGAACAGGCTGGAATCTCCGCTCGAGCGCGCCGTCTTTCTCGATATATTTGCGGTACTCGTCGGGCGTCGTCGCGCCGATGCACTGCAGCTCTCCCCGTGAAAGGGCGGGCTTCAGCATGTTCGACGCATCGACCGACCCCTCGGCAGCGCCGGCGCCGATGAGCGTATGGAACTCGTCGATGAAGAGGATGATGTTCTCGGACTGGAGTATCTCCCTCATCACCGCCTTGAGCCGCTCCTCGAACTGTCCGCGGTACTTGGTTCCCGCAATGAGTGCGCCCAGGTCGAGCGAGATGATCCTCTTGCCGATAAGGATATCGGGAACATCGCCCATGATGATCTTCTGTGCCAACCCTTCAACGATGGCGGTCTTTCCGACTCCCGGCTCGCCGATGATGGCGGGATTGTTCTTGATCCTCCTGCCGAGTATCTGGAGTACGCGCTCTATCTCGTCCTCTCTGCCGATGACCGGATCGAGCTTGCCTTCGGCGGCGAGCATGGTGAGATCCCTGCCGAACTCATCGAGGGCAGGGGTGTTGGTCTTCCTCCGCTCCTTCTGGCTCGCCTGCTGGAACTGGGGCTTCACCGCGAGGTTGATCGTCAACTGCCGGGCGGCGAGCAGGTTGGCGCCCAGGTTCCTGATGATCTTTCCGGCGATCCCCTCGTCTTCTCTGATAATGCCGAGGAGAAGGTGCTCGCTTCCTATGTAATTATGGCCGAGGAGTCTCGCCTCCTCGATCGCCAGCTCGAGCACCTTCTTGGCCCGCGGAGTGAACGGAATATCGCCGAAGGTCAAGAGGTTGCCGCCGATAGGGAGATTCTTCTCGATCTCGAACTTGATTTCGTCTATTGATAATCCCATCTTCTTGATGATCGTGATGGGAATGCTGTCTTCTTCTCTCAGAATCGCGAGAAGGAGATGCTCAGTCCCGAGATAATCATTGCTCCGCCGTTCCGCTTCCTCTTTGGCGTATATGATTATCTTCCGACCTCGTTCGGTAAACTTCTCAAACATCTTTTTTCTCCTCAAAAGCTTAGTCTTCTATGGAAATAGTACCTATTTTTCCGCTGTATTGTCAACCAAACCGGTTATTTCTCTTGTTTTCAATCTCGTATATTTTTTATGCTTAAAGGCATGTATGTCGATGTGGCGTTCCCTCTGAAACTACCTCCTCTCACGTATAAAGTATCGTCCGATGTTCCTGCAGACTTGAGGGGCCGCCTCGTGACCGCGCCGCTTATGGGCAAGCCCGCGCAGGGCGTGATTATCGGTCCCGCCGGCGAGCCGGATTTTCCCGGGCACAAGGAGATCAAGGAGATCGGGCAGATTTCGCAGCGGGTCGTCTCCGAGCAGATGATCGCCTTTCTGAAGTGGCTCTCCGGGTACTACCTCATGCCCCTCGGCACGGCGTTGAAGAGCAGCTTCTTCGAGGAGTCGGTCGCTGCTCTCGATGAGACGAAGAACAGCCGGAGGAGGATCAGGGCCTCGTCTCGGGAGCTTGCCGCGAGCGCCCCTCCTGCTGCTGCGCCGCACCACATCCCCCTGAGATATAACGAGTATAGAGAACTGGTGCTCAGCTCCCTGTCGGAGAGCCGCTACAAGGCCTTTCTCTTCCATGCGCCCTCCCTTTTCGACGAATACCGCTTCCTAGGCGATCTGATCGACGGCATGAAGGGCGGTCATCGCGGCATGATCGTCCTCGTTCCCGAGATAGGCCTCATTCCCCGCATCGAGGCGACCCTGAGGCCGCTCGGGGGAGAGCGGCTCTGCGTTCTCCACAGCAAGTTGAGCCCGGGGAGGCGGCGCGCAGCCGTGCGGTCGATTCTTTCCGGCGAATCGGATATCGTACTCGGCACGCGCTCGGCCGTCTTCGCCCCTCTCGAGACCGTCTCGTTCATCGCTGTCCTCGATGAACATAATACCGCGTATAAGGCGGAGGAGGGATTGCGCTACCAGGGAAGGGATGTCGCCGTTATGAGGGGGCTCATGGAGCGGAGCACCGTGCTGCTCTCGTCGCTCTGCCCCTCGGTCGAGTCGATGAACAATGCGCGCACCGGCAAATACCTGCTGCTCGGCAGCGGAACGCGGACCAGGGCTGCAGGAGAGGAGAGAGAGCGCTCGCCGGAACGCACGCCATTCGCCCGGCCACGCATACGTATCATCACCATGCGGCCGGGGGGGGCGGAACGCGCCATACTCTCCCGCGAAACGCTCCGGGAGGCGAAGCGGTGCATCGCCGCGGGCGGGCGCATGCTTTTCCTCATCAACAGAAAGGGCTACTCCCTCCTCCGCTGCAGGGAGTGCGGCCATATCGCCTCGTGCAAGCGCTGCGCCGCCTCTCTCGTTGTGCACAAGCGCCGGAATATCCTCCACTGTCATCTCTGCGGTTCCCGCAGCCCCCTGCCGGATACGTGCGAACGCTGCGGCGCCGCTGCCCTCGAGCCATTCGGCGCAGGAACCGAACGGGTAAAGGAGGAGGTGGAGCGCCTCCTCGAGGCCGAGGCCCTGGTAATCGAGAGGGCAGAAGCAGGTGAGGTCACCGCCTCATCCCCCAGGCCCGAGCTCCTCGCGCTCGATGCAGGGACGATGCCCCTCGTCGTCGGCACCGCGTACGCAAAGCGTCTCGAATACTCGGGCGCTGCCGAAGAGTCCTTCGGCGCTGCCGCGTTCCTCACCATGGACTCCCTCTGGGCGCAGCCCGACTTCAGGGCGTACGAGCGGGCCTTCCAGGAGATCGTGCAGATAAGCCAGATGGTAAAGCCCGACGGCATTATTCTCATTCAAACCTCGATGCCCGGGAGCGGGGTGGTGAAGCTCTTCAAGACATACGATTTCGAGGGCCTGTATGCCCATGAGCTCTCGCAGCGGAAGCTGCTGGGGTATCCCCCCTTCTCGAAAATCGTGCTCATGAATATCATGACCAAAGGGGCGCCGGCGCAGTTGCAGGGCTCCCTGGACGAGAGCATCGCCGCGGCAGCGCTGCACGGGGTCGAGCTGCTCGGCCCGGTCGAGGTCCCTTGCACTGTCAAGGGCTATCGCCACTGCAGGCAGCTGCTCATGAGATCCCAGAGCAGGATATTCCTCCACCGTGCGGCAGCGGCGCTGCTCCGGAAGCTCCAGGCTGTAAAAGGAATAAAGGTGGCGGTCGACGTCGATCCGCTAAAGATATAGGGGGGGCGTCTTTCGGGCGAGGATTTCTCTGCTCGTTTCGATATCTCTCTTTATGTGTTCCTCCAGCTCCCGGGCGCCGGAGAACTTCCTTTCGTCCCGTATCCAGTCGATGAAGTGAAGCCGTATCGCTTCCCCTACCAGGTTCCTGTTGAAGTCGAAGAGATGCACCTCGCAGCTCATGCCGGTGTCGCCGAAGGTGGGATTGGCGCCGATGTTCGCGACGCCGTCGCAGACCCGGACCGGCGTACCGGCGCCTGCAGGCATGCAGTCTCCTGCCGCAGGTTCGGAGAGCGATACGCGCACCGCGTATACCCCCTCTTTCGGGATCAGCTCGTTCGGGGTGAGGAGGTTGGCGGTCGGGGTATGGAGCAGTGGTCCGCCCCTGCCCGCGCCTTTAATGACCGTGCCGTTGATGTGGTAAGCCCTGCCCAGCATCCGGGCCGTCTCGCACACCCGGCCGCGCAGCACCAGGCTCCGGATCCTGCTGCTGCTGACGACATCGCCGGTCACGGTCGCATAGCGCACGACCGAGACCTTGAATCCATACTTCTTTCCGCGGAGCCGGAGCATGGCGGTCGTCCCCTTCTTGCCTTTGCCGAACGAGTAGCTGTGGCCGACGATGACCCAGCATGCGCCGAGCTTCTCGACGAGAACGTCCCGTATGAAGGAGTCAGGCTCGGTACGGGCGAACTCGCGGTCGAAGCTGATGCAGATGAGGGCCTCGATACCGGTGCGGGCAATGAGCTCCCGCTTGTCCTCGAGGGTATTGATGAGCTTCAGCCCGCGCTCCGGCGCCAGCACGCGCACCGGGTGGGGGGTGAAGGTGATGGCGATGGGAGTGCCGCCGATCTCCCGGGCCTTCTCGACAACGCGCCTGAATATCTTCTGGTGGCCGCGATGGACACCGTCGAAGTTCCCGATGGTCACCACGGGGTTCGGGAAGCTCAGTGTCTGATCGAGGGTCTTAATTATTTCCATACGGCGTCGAGCCGGGCAGGGATGGATGTCCCGCGCTTCCCCTGGAGAGCGCCTGCAGTTTGCGGTAAATAGCCTGCACCTGCTGCCTCGTGCTCTCGAGTCCGGCGCTGTTGTCTATGGTGAAGTCGGCCCTGTTCGCCTTCATCTCGATCGGGAACTGGCTCGAGAGCCTTCTCATCGCTTCCTCCTCGGATACCCCTTTCTCCTGAAGCCGCTTCAACGTGGTCTCCTCATCGGCGAAGACGGTGATTATCCGGTCGAACTTGCTCTGGTAGCTCCGCTCGAAGAGCACCGGCGCCTCTATGATCACGACATCCGCCCGGGAGCCGAGGGCGGCGATCTTCTCCTTCACGGCATCGAACACCTTCGGGTGGAGGATATTTTCGAGCGCTATTCTCAGCGGCGCGGACTGGAAGACGATGCCTGCCAGCCGCTGCCGGTCGATAGTGCTGTCCCGCACGACCTCCTCGCCGAAGGCATTTTTAACCGCATCGATGACCGGCTGCTCCCCCAGCAGCTCGCCCACGACGGCATCCGTGTCGATCGTGAACGCGCCGAGCTCTCTGAAGAGGCGCGCTACCGTGCTCTTCCCCATCCCGTAGTTACCGGTGAGGCCGACGATGATCATTGCGCCCCCTCGGCCTTTTTCTTCAGTGCAGCGAGCACCTTGAGGGCCTTCTGTGGTGTGAGCGCATCGAGGTCGAGGCCGAGGAGCTCGCGGGTGACCGGGTCGCCGCTGAAAAAGAGGTCCATCTGCGCGTGGCGCGGCACCAACGCCTTCGCCTCCTTCTTCTCGAGCTTGTCGAGGACGACTTTCGCCCTCTCGATGACCGTTTCGGGGAGCCCGGCGAGACGGGCGACCTGTATCCCGTAGCTTTTATCCGCGGGCCCCTTCTCGATCTTCCGCAGGAAGATGACCTCGTCTCCCCACTCCTTTACCACCACGTTGTAGTTCCTGATGCCGTCCATGGTGAGCGCGAGGTCGGTCAGCTCGTTGTAGTGCGTCGCGAAGAGGGTGCGCGCCTTGATGCTGCCCGCGAGATGCTCGGCGACCGACCAGGCGATGCTGATGCCGTCGAAGGTGCTGGTCCCCCGTCCGACCTCGTCGAGCAGCACCAGGCTCCGGCCGGTGGCATTGTTGAGAATATTCGCCGTCTCGATCATCTCGACCATGAAGGTGCTCTGTCCCTTGGTAATGTAATCGGATGCCCCGATGCGCGTGAATATCCTGTCCGCCAGCCCGATGACGGCGCTCGCCGCGGGGACGAGGGAGCCCATCTGCGCCATGAGGACGATGAGCGCGACCTGGCGCATATAGGTCGACTTGCCCGCCATGTTCGGTCCCGTGATGATGAGCAGGCGGTTGTCCTCGCAGTCCATGACCGCGCTGTTCGGAATGAACTTCTCGTCGAGGGGGGCGAGGCCCTGGGTGGTGATGAGCCGTTCGATGACGGGGTGGCGCCCGTCGACGATCTCGAGGGAGCATTCTTCGGTGACCGCCGGGCGGACGTAGTCGTACCGCTTCGCGACCACCGCGAGAGAGAGCAGGAAGTCGACGAGCGCTATCCGGGCCGAGGTCTGGAGCAGCTGGCCGGAGAACTTGTGGATGCGCTCGAGGATCGTCTGGAAGAGCGTATACTCGAGCTCCTTGAGCTTGTCTTCGGCGCCCAGCACCTTCGTCTCGTACTCCTTCAGGTCAGGGGTGATGAAGCGCTCGCAATTCGCCAGGGTCTGCTTCCTTATATAGTCCCCGGGCACGAGATGCAGGTTGGGCTTGGTGACCTCTATGTAATACCCGGATATCTTGTTGAAGCCCACCTTCAGCGAGGTGATGCCGGTCCGCTGCCGCTCCTCGGTCTCGAGGCGGGCGATGATGTCCTTGCCGCTCGTCGAGATATGCCTGAGCTCGTCGATCTCGGGGTGGAACCCCTTCCTGATGATGCCGCCGTCGCGGGGGGTGAGGGGAGGGTTATCCACCAGGCTCGCTGCGATGAGCTCTATCAGCTCTCCGAAATCGGCGATCGCCTTGCCCGCCTCTTTGACCAACGCACTCGCCGATGCCGTGAGATACTTCCTGATGCCCGGCAGCGGCTCGAGGGAGCTCCTGAGCGCCGCCGCGTCCCTCGGGCTCGCCGATCGGGCGATGATGCGGGCCGTGAGGCGGTCGAGATCCTGTATCTTTCTGAGCAGCGTCCGGAGGCCCTCCATGATCTCGTACTCCTCGATCAGGGCCTCGACCGCAGCCTGCCGCTGCCGGATATCCTCGAGGGAGAGCAGCGGCGTCGAGACGGCGTTCCTCATGAAGCGGCCCCCCATCGGCGTAAGGGTCTCGTCGAGCACCCAGAGCAGTGAGCCCTCGACCGAGCCGTCGCGCAGGTTGTGCGTAAGCTCGAGGTTCCGCTTCGTGGCAGCATCGAGGAACATGCAGGAGGACTGGTTGAGGACGACTATCCTTTTAAAGGAGAGGACCTTCTGGGTCTCTTCGAGGTACTTGATCAACGCGCCTGCGGCGGAGATCGCGGTCGTGAGCCCGCTGCAGCCGTACCCGTCGAGGGACGAGACCTTGAAGTAGGTCAGCAGCGCTTTGTACGCCTCGGGGTAATCGAAGTGCCAGTCGTCGTAATAGGAGACGAAAAGCCCCCTGAAGGCCTCCTGGTAGTGGAGGTTGTCCTTCGCGCTCCGCGGACAGAGCAGCTCTTTCGGTTCGTAGCGGCCGACCTCGTCGTCGATCGGCTTGTCCGTCTCGTAGACCATGAACTCGCCGGTCGAGAGGTCGGCGAGGGCGATCCCGGCCTTCCCCTGGTACGAATAAATACTCATTATATAGGCATTTTCTTTCGGCTGGTCCGGAACATGGGTGCCGGGGGTGATAACCCTGACTACGTCCCGCTGGACAATGCCTTTCGCTGCCTTGGGGTCCTCCATCTGCTCGCAGAGGGCTACCTTATACCCTGCTTTGACGAGCTTCGAGAGGTAGGCATCGACCGAGAAATAGGGCACCCCGCACATCGGCATGGGGTCGTCCTTGCCCTTGTCCCTGCTCGTGAGCGCTATCTGCAGGATACGCGAAGCCGTCCTCGCATCTTCGCCGAACATCTCGTAGAAGTCGCCCAGCCGGAAGAGCACGATGGCATCGGGATAGCGCTCCTTGATGCCGAAATACTGCTTCATCAAAGGGGTTTGCTCAGACACCGTGATGATCTTTCCCGTGGAAGCACATCCTGAATTATACTACAGACCCTCACAATAATTGTTGACGGGCGGCAGAGGAAAGGCCCTCGGGCGCCTGCGGAGGGGGGGCGGCCTGCGGTTGACCGGGAAACGGAAAAAGAAGTAAGCTTTCCCGCCGTATCCCCGATAATGTATACGAGGCGCCGGCAGTGCGTTATCCCCCGCCGGCCCTTCCCCGCGGCGCCCCGAGAGCGCCGTTACCAATACAACAGAGGTCGGAGAGCCCCGTGCAGCAGGAGAGCAGACAGAGTACCATAAAAGACGTCATCCTGGCGCGCCTTCAGCAGCACAGCGACTTCCCGGCCATGTCGAGCACCATCAGCCTGCTCAACCAGTTCAGATCGTCCGAGGAGACCTCGGTTTCGGAGTTCGCCAATGTCATCCTGCGGGACTATGCGCTCACCTCGAAGATCCTGAAGATCGTCAACAGCGTCAACTACTCGCAGTTCGGCGAGGTGACGACCATTTCGCGGGCCATCATCCTCCTCGGCTTCGAGAACATCAAGAATCTCGCACTCACCCTGATGCTCTTCGACCACATGCAGAAGAACAGCGCCCACACGGAACACCTCAATTCGATGGTGCAGTCGCTCTACAGCGCGGTGCTGGGACAGAAGATCGCCTACGGTATCAATTTCCCCGACAAGGAAGAGGCCTTCATCTGCGCCCTGTTCCACACTTTCGGCAGGATCATGGTCGCCTTCGCCCTGCCGCGCAAGATGGAGGAGATCAAAGAGATGAGCAGGGAGCGGCGCTGCACCGGCGATGCCGCGGCCCTCGCCCTCCTCGGCGCACGGTTCGAGGATATCGGCATGGCGATTGCCCGGGAGTGGCACTTCCCGCACAAGATCGTCTACAGCATGCACCGGATGCGGGGCCAGGAGATCCTCCCCAACCCCAGCGACCTCGACAAGCTGAACAGTATCGCTACCCTCGCCAACGAGCTCGCCGCGATCCTGGCGACCAGCGCCGACCGCACGGACGCCGACCGGAAGATCGATGAGCTCCTCAAGACATTCAGGAACCACTTCGGCGAGATGAAAGACAAGGTCATGAGCTGGCTCGGCGCTTCGATTCAGGACATGACGGAGTTTTCCGCTATCTTCGATCTCGGGATGAAGGACATCGCCTTCAACAGGCAGCTCGTAAAGTGGTCCGACACCACCGCGCCGAGCGACGCCAGGATCGTCACCGAGCCGCCGCGCGACGACTTCATCTCCGACTCCCTGAAGACCATCGACGTCATCTTCGAGTCCGAGCGGGCCGACACCCCGGAGAGCATCTTCACCAAGGGGATCCAGGACATCAACAACTCCATACTCAGCAACTTCTCGCTGAACGACATCATCAGGATCGTGCTCGAGACCATGTACCGCGGCATGCAGCTCTCGGGAAGGTCGAAGGCGCTGTTCCTGATCAAGGACCCCCATGCCTCGCTCATGCAGATCAGGTTCGGGTTCGGCTCGGACATCGAGGAGCTGAAGAAGTGGCTCAAGATCACCTACGGCGATGCGGGCGATATCTTTACGATGGCGATCGTGAAGCAGAACGATCTCGTGGTCAAAGATATGGACGCCCCCGACATACGGAAGCTCCTTCCCGCATGGTACCGGAGCAGGGCGGCGGACGGCATCTTCCTCGTGCTCCTTCCCATCATCATCAATTCCAAGCCCATCGGGATGTTTTATGTCGAAGGAGAGCGGGAGGGTTTTCAGAGGATATCCGGCGGACACCTGAGCTACCTGAAAATACTTCGTGACCAGACCGTCATGGCGATCAGGCAGAAACAAGGGTACTGAGCCGCAGGGCTCCTATGCAGAATCAGCGCATGGAACCGGTAGACCCCCGGCTGGCGTCGGCGGTAAAGGAAGAGATACTCAGGAACGTCGTGAGGACGCATGCGGCGGTCATGGTCGAAGGGTGGTCCGGGACCGGAAAGACCGTCACCGCCCTCAAGTCGAGCAGCGGGATCGGGGCCGCATACTACTACAGCGAGTCGGCCGCGAGCCCCGGCATTCCTGTCGAGCAGTACAGCGAGGGGGTCGTGAGGGTAGCCGACCTGGAGACTCTCCCGGACCTGGACGGTGCGGAGGACCGCCCGTCGGTGGTCATTGTCGACGATCTCGACGAGATGGCCGCCGGCTCGAAGAGGATGCTCGCGGCGCTGGTCGCGAAGAAGGCGGCGCATAGAAAAATCATCCTCATTACACCCGTCGCTCTGGACGAAAAGGAGCTCTTTCCGCTCATGGATGCGGTGGTCCGCTTCAAGCAGCATACCGCGGAAATGCTGTTCACCGCACGTGACGGCCCGTCCGGGAGCTGACGGAGGTTCGGCTGCAGAGGGAAACTGCCGGCCCTCTCACCGGATTGATGACGGGAAGCGCAGGAGGGCATACTGTACCATTCTCGGATAAAAAGGGCTTCGGTTCCGATACGCAAGAGCGGCGCTGCGTCGGTCCTTCTCCTCGCCGCTGCGGCGGTCCTTCTTTGCACCGGGCTCCTATCGTCGCGGGCCCAGGCAGCGCGACCGGAACCGAAGCAGGAGGTCAGGATCGGAGTTCTTGCCAATAGAGGCGCGGAGAGGGCTCTGGCCATGTGGTCTCCCACCGCCGCGTATCTCTCTTCCAGGATACCGCAGCACTCGTTTGCCATCGTGCCCCTCACCTTCGATGAGGTCAAGGAAGCGGTGCGGGACCGGAAGGTCGATTTTGTCATTACCAACAGCGCCGACTATGTCTCCATGGAGACCCTGTACGGCGCCAGCAGGATTCTCACCTTGAGGAATAGGGAGGACGGCAGCAGCTACACGCGCTTCGGCGGGGTGATCTTCACGAGAGCGGACCGTTCCGGGATCAGGGACCTTGCCGATCTTAAAGGGAAAACTTTTACGGCTGTCGGAAGGAGCTCGTTCGGCGGCTGGCTGATGGCCCAGCGCGAGCTGAAGCGCTCCGGGATCGATCCTTACCGCCACTTCGCGGCAGTGCGTTTCAGCGGAACACACGATGCGGTCGTAAAGGCGGTGCTGAGCGGCGCCGCCGACGCAGGGACCGTCCGCACCGGGATTCTCGAGCGGATGGCGAAGGAAGGACGTGTAGCGCTCCGGGACATTCGCATTCTCAACCCCCGGAGCTCCGCCGGCTTTCCCTTTCTCCACAGCACCATGCTCTACCCGGAGTGGCCGATAGCAAAGATGAAGGACACCACCGACGAGCAGGCGAAAGCGGTGGCCCTTGCCCTGCTCACCATGCGCGAAGAGAGCCCCGCAGCACGGGCGGCCGGCATCGCGGGATGGACGATCCCCCTCGACTATCAGCCTGTTCACGACTGCCTGAGAGAGCTCAAGGCCGGGCCTTATAAGGAGCTCGGAACGGTGAGTCCTGCAGACGTGCTGCTGGCGTACTGGCACTGGTTCGCCTTCGCTGTCGCAGCGCTGGTGATCATGGCCGCTACGACGATAGCAGTGCTGAGGCTGAACCGGCAGCTGCGGAGCTCGCGGGCAGCGCTGGAGCGCACCCGGAGCACTCTCGAGCTGAGAGTGCAGGAGCGCACCGATGCCCTGGAAAAGGCGAATGCCGAGCTCCGGCAGGAAATCATCGAACGTACGCTGGCGGAGGACGCGCTCAGGAAGAGCGAGGAGCGCTACCGTGACCTCTTCGAGCATGCGGACGATCTCATCCAGTGCGTTGCTCCCGACGGAAGGTTCCAATACGTCAACGAGGCGTGGCTGAGGGCGCTCGGCTACAGGAGTGAGGAGCTCCGGGCCCTGACCATCTTCGATGTCATTCATCCCGATTGCCATGACCACTGCAGCGAGATATTCCGGCGTATTCTCTCGGGAGAGAGCTTCAGCTCCATCGAGGTCACCTTCGTCACCAAGAGCGGTGAAACGATCATTGTCGAGGGGAGCGTCAACTGCAATCTCGACGACAATAAGCCCGTCGCGACCAGGGGGATATTCCGTGACGTTACCGAGCGGAAGATGATGGAGGCGCGGCTGAAGGAGCTTGCGGAGAGAGACCCGCTCACCAATATTCTTAACCGCAGGAAGCTCTACGACCTGCTGGACACCGAGGTCCAGCGGGCACTGCGCTATCGCAAGCACCTCTCGCTTATCCTCTTCGATATCGACGACTTCAAAAGGGTGAATGACACCTTCGGCCACGCCGAAGGAGACATGGTGCTCATCACCATCGCCTCCATTGTCCAGGGCGCCATACGGAAGTCGGATATCTTCGCCCGGTTCGGCGGCGAGGAGTTCATCATCCTCGCCCCGGAAACAGCCCTCGACGGAGCGTACGAGCTCGCCGATAAGGTGCGGAAAGCCGTAGAGAGTTACCTGTTCCCCCGCATAGGACGGGTGACGGTGAGCATCGGCGTGGCCGGCTACCACGGCAACGACAGTACCGACAGCTTCATAAAGCGGGCGGATGATGCCCTCTACCGGGCGAAGGGGAGCGGGAAGAACAGGATCGTGAGCATAGCGATTTCGTAAGGGACGCCCTTTCCGAACGCTGCCGCATCGCCATGATGCTCCTGTTCCGCGCGCTGTGCTTCAGTATAGTAGAATAGAATATGACCTGCTATCTTTCGCCGCACTGCGTGCTCAAATGGCTCGAAACCCCTTCCGTATACGATCTGTTCGCCGATGAGCTTTACGAGCTCGATCGAGAGGCCTTCTCGTTCCTCCAGGCCTGCGCTGCTCCCGGGGGCGGCGACGGCAGCGCCGTCGATAAGGCCTTTCTGGATTACTGCATCGGGGAAGGGATTATCGGCGCTGTGCCGTGCAGGCGCGAAAGGCCGCCGGTCAGGCCCTCTCCAGCGCCTTCGCTGCGCTATCTCGAGCTCCAGATCACCGATCGCTGCAACCTGCAATGCGGGCATTGCTATATCGGCAGGTCCGGGGACAGGGAGCTCCCTCTCGATGCCCTAACGCGGGTTCTGGACGAATTCGAGACAGTGCAGGGCCTCCGCCTCCTCATCACCGGCGGCGAGCCGCTGCTCCACCGCAGGTTCGACGATATCAACCGGCTCCTGCCGCGCTACGCGTTCAGGAAGGTCCTCTTTACGAACGGGCTTCTTCTGGACAGGGCGCGTATGAGGGGTCTCGCCGTCGAGGAGGTCCAGTTCAGCGTCGACGGTATGGAGCAGGGCCATGATGCGCTGCGAGGGCAGGGCGCCTACCGGAAGGTAATGCGGGCTGTCGAGGAAACGCTGGCAGAGGGGTTTTCGGTCTCGGTCGCCACCATGGTGCACCGAGGGAACCTGCATGAGTTCGATGCCATGGAAGCTCGTTTCACCGCTCTCGGCATCAAGGACTGGACCGTCGATGCTCCGTGCGCTGCGGGCTCACTGAAAGAGCATTCACTCTTGCAGGTGAGTCCCCGCGAGGCCGGCAGGTATCTCAACTACGGGTTCGGCGCGGGGCTGCACGGCGGAGGGGAGGGATTCGCCTGCGGTCTGCACCTCCTGTCGGTCCTTGCCGACGGGCGGATCGCCAAATGCGCCTTCTACGCCGATGCCCCCCTCGGCACGCTCGCCGAGGGGCTGCAGGAGTGCTGGTCCCGGCTCGTCCCGGTCAAGCTGGCGGATCTCGAGTGCGCTGCGCTCTCCTGTGCGGTCATCGAGCAGTGCAGGGGAGGATGCCGGTACCGGGCAGCGGTAACGGGCAGTGAGGACTCATATGCCGGCACAGGAGAGCGCCCTGACGCTCTCAGCATGCGGCGCGACCTCTACCGGTGTCATGCGTATGATATAATTTAGCTACCAGTTGCCCGGACATGAAGCCCGGGAACCGCTCCTTTGAAAGGGGGATCCGCACCATGGTCATCAAGAAGGTTTCCAAAAAGGGAGCAACGACCTGCAAATGCAAGGGATCGTGCTGAGCGCGTAGAGGCATTTTCATGCCGCAGAGGGGAGGCGGAGCCGCCTCCCTTTTTCTTTAACTTTTATTTTTCATTATGCAATAATAAGCCATGTCTCTATCGTATGCAGCATCGCTCATTGCCGCGCTGCTCATGTTCAGCGCATCGTGCCTCGCCGTCCCCGCCCCGGTCTCGGGCAGAGAGGAGGGGAGTGCCTCCACCCAGAAGGCCTACCTGGAATATATGCTGGCCTATGAGGCCGAACGAGAAGAGCGGTGGGACGAGGCATTGCAGCACTACCGTGAGGCGCTTTCGCATGACCCGGAATCGCTGCACCTGAAGACCCAGCTCAGCGCGGTCCTCATCAGGCTCGGAAGAATTCCCGACGCGCGCGATGCCCTCGAAGAGCTGGTGCGCGGCAGCCGGGAGTATGTCCCTGCCCTCGTTCTGCTGGGGCATGTGTATAACACCGAGAAGCGAGTCGATGACGCAGTCCGCATCTACGAGCGGGTCATAGCGCTCGACCCGTCGAGGGATGAAGCGCGGCTCCTCCTGGGCGCGCTCTATGTCGCGCAGGGCGCCTCGAAGAAGGCGCATGCCCTCTTCGAGGAGGTCCTGAAGAAGGACCCCGAGAATATCATGGCCCTCTATTCCGTCGCATCGATCTATATGGAGCATAAAGAATATGATCGTGCGGAGGCGCTTTTCCGGAAGATGATCGAGGTCCAGCCATCCCTGGATGTCGCCTACCTGAATGCGGGCCTCATCCGGGAGCTGAAAGGAGATATCCCGGGGGCCGAGGAGAGTTACCGGAAGGCCCTCGAAATGAACCCGAACAGCACGCTTGCCAGAGAGAAGCTGATCCAGCTCTATCTCTCACAGAAGGCCTTCGCCAAAGTGATACAGGAGCTCGAGGCCGCACGGGAGCGGCTGCCCGGCAATGTCGATATCCGTTACAAGCTCGGACTGCTCTACCTCCAGGAGGGCGCGCACGAGAAGGCCCTCTCCGAATTCACGATCGCCCTCGAAGCGCGGCCCGCGGATGTCGCCCTTATGTATTACAAGACGCTCGCTCTCGAGGAGTTGAAGCGCTATGACGAGGCGATCGTCGTGCTGAAGAGGATCCTCTCGATCGATCCCAAGAATATCAACGCCTTCGTAAATCTCGGGTTCGTCTATACCCGCCAGAACCGCTACGAGGACGCGGCGAATATCTACGAGGAGGTGCTCAGCTTCGAAAAGGGAAAGCCCGAAATCTACGGCTACCTGGGCGCCGCCTACCTGCAGCTGAAGAACGAGAAGAAGGCGGAGGAGGTGCTCAAAGAGGGAACGCGCCTCTTCGCTGACAGCGATGACCTCTACTTCAACCTGGCCGTCCTCTACGAGAGGACGGGGAGATTCGAGGAGATGGAAGCGGCGCTGAAGCGTGTGATCGCGCTCAACCCCTCCCATGCCGACGCCCTGAATTATCTCGGCTACAGCTATGCCGACAGGGGCGTGCATCTCGACGAAGCCCTCTCCCTGATCACGAAGGCGCTCGACCTGAAACCCGACAGCGGCTATATCATCGACAGCCTCGGCTGGGTCTACTTCAAGCTCGGGAGGCTGGACGATTCCCTGAAGACGCTCCTGAAGGCCCTTGCCTCGGTAAAGGACGATCCCGTCCTCCATGAGCACATCGGCGATGTCTACGAAGCGATGAGGAAATACGATCAGGCTGTCGGCGCGTGGCAGGAGGCGCTGAAGTTTTCCGGCAAGGAAGAGGGGCTGAAAGAGCGCGTGGAGCTGAAGATCCGGAACACCCGCGGAAAGACGATGATCCTTCCCTGAGGATTCCGGCAAGCGCAATGGACCCTCTTCGTTGCATCCTATGCTGACGGTAAAGGCTCCTGCCAAGATAAACTGGTCGCTGCATGTCCTCACCCGGCGGGACGACGGCTATCATGCTATCCGGTCGCTGATGCACTGCGTCGGCCTCTGCGATACGCTTACGTTCAGTGATACCGGCTCCACCGGTACGATCGAGCTCGTTTCCGCCATGGAGCTTCCTCCCGAGCAGAACATCGTCTATCGCGCTGCGGAACTGCTCCGGTCGCACGCGGGAACAGACCGGGGTGCGAGGATAACCCTCGTCAAGGAGATACCGTCCGGCGCGGGCCTCGGCGGAGGCAGCAGCGACGCTGCGGCTGCGCTGAAGGGCCTGAACGAGCTCTGGGGCCTCGGCATGGAACGAGCGGAGCTCAAGGCCCTCGGGAGCCGGCTCGGCTCTGATGTCCCTTTTTTCTTCGATGCTCCCCTGGCCATAGCAGAGGGACGAGGCGAGCTGCTCACCCCGCTGTCCCTCTCGCGCTCCTATACGCTCCTGCTGGTAAAGCCCGCGCTCTCGGTCGAGACGGCATGGGCCTACCGGGAGCTGTCGGCATCCGCCCTCGGTAGAGGGGGCGCGATGTCGCCTGCCGAGGAATTGACAAAGGAGCGCCAGACCATTAATAATATCCAGTTAATTTATGAAGCCCTGAAATCAGGCGATAGGGCGCGCCTCGCGTCGCTCGTGCATAACGATTTTGAAGGAATTGTATTTAAACGGTATTCCGTAATCAGGGCGATCAAAGAGGGGCTCCTCGCCTGCGGTGCCCTGCCCGCTCTCATGAGCGGAAGCGGCTCAACGGTGTTCGGGCTCTTCGAGGACCGGGAGACGGCGCTCAGCGCATCCCGGCGTTTCCCTCAGCACTTTTGCAGGGTTGCCGAGACGCTGACGACAGCGTTATAGCGTTTATAGCGTTTGTCGCGTTTATAGCGTTCATCGCGTTGAGGAGCTTATTATAAATTACGCCATAACGCTGTACGCGACAAACGCGATAAACGCTATAAACGCTGTACGCGGTGAACGGTCTTGATGAACGGTCTTTTGGGGCGTCGACAAGCGGTAAGTCAGCAGATTTTGGATCTGCCATTCCCAGGTTCGAATCCTGGCGCCCCAGTAGAATAGAAGTAAGAAGTAAGAAGTAAGAAGTAAGAAGAAGGGGGAGCTTAGGGGAGTTCTTTTATTCTGGCTCCTGTCTTCATTTCCTACTTCTCAGCTCCCACTTCTCACTTCTCAGTTCTTGCTTTTAACTTTTCCTTTCGAGGAGGAACAATGTCTGATCGGATCAAGCTGCTCACCGGAAATGCCAATCGGCCCCTTGCCGCGCAGGTGAGCGGGCATATCGGGGTTCCCCTGACGGACACCGTGGTGAACAGGTTCAGTGACGGCGAGATTATGGTCCAGATCAACGAGAACATTCGCGGATGCGATGTCTTCGTCATTCAGCCCACCTCCTCGCCGGTCAACGAGCATCTCATGGAGCTGCTGCTGATCATCGACGCGCTGAAGCGGGCGTCGGCAAAGCGGATTACCGCCGTCATCCCCTATTACGGGTATGCGCGCCAGGACAGGAAGGTGCAGCCCCGGGTGCCGATATCGTCAAAACTCGTCGCGGACCTCCTCACCGCTGCGGGGACGAGGAGGGTGCTCACCATCGATCTGCATGCCGCCCAGATACAGGGATTCTTCGATATACCGGTGGACCACCTCTATGCAGCGCCGGTGCTCCTCGACCACATCAAGAAGAGCGAGTTCAGGGACCTCGTCATCGTCTCGCCCGATGCGGGCGGCGTCGAACGGGCGCGCGCCTTTGCAAAGCGGCTCGACGCCTCGCTGGCGATCGTCGACAAGCGGCGCGAGGCGGCCAACGTCTCCAAAGTCATGCACGTCATCGGTACCGTAAAAGACCGGGATGTCATACTGCTCGATGACATGATCGATACGGCCGGCACCATCACCCAGGCGGCCCAGGCGCTCGCCGACAACGGCGCCCGACGCGTCTTCGCCGCCTGCTCCCATGCGGTGCTGTCGGGTCCGGCGCTCGAGAGGATAACCGCCTCGGTGCTGGAGGAGGTCTTGACGACCGATACGATCCCGCTCGACGACAAGGTGAGCGCCTGCAAGAAGCTCACGGTGCTCAGCGTCTCGAAGCTCCTCGCCGAGGCGATCAAACGGATACACGAGGAGTCGTCGGTAAGCTCGCTGTTCGTATAAACGGAGTAATGCCGCGCTGAAGGCCGGGAGCCTGGCGCTCGACGCTCCAGCGCGATAGACGCACTAATGAAAAAGGAGGAACAATGGAGAGGGTAACTCTGAATGCGGAAAAAAGAGCCCGGTTGGGCAAGGGCGGTGCACGGTCTCTGCGGAGCAGCGGCGGCATTCCCGCTGTCATGTATAAAGGAGGCGATTCGCTTCCCCTCCAGCTTTCGGGCAAGGAGGTCTCGACCTTTATCGCCAGGACCGCGGGAGAGCAGGTGATCGTGAACCTTAGGTTTTCCGATGACACGAAGCAGGCGATCGTGAAGGATTACCAGCTCGATCCCACGACGGGCGGCCTGCTCCATGTCGATTTCCAGGAGATCTCCGCCTCCGAAACGGTGAGGGTCAGGGTCCATGTGATCGTCAAGGGCGAGGCGATCGGCGTCAAAAGAGATAAGGGCATGCTCCAGCACGGCATCAGGGATGTCGAGATCGAGTGCCTGCCTGAGAACATCCCGGGGCACTTCGAGGTGGATGTCACCAGCCTCACCATCGGGCATGCGCTCCATGTCAGCGACCTGAAGCCGGGCGAGGGTATCCGCCTGCTCACCGACCCGCACGAGGTCCTCGTCTCGGTGGTCGGCGTCAAAGAGGAAGCTGCGCCGGCAGAAGCGGTTGCCGAAACCGTCGAACCGGAAGTCATAAAGAAGGGCAAGAAGACCGAAGAGGAAGAGAAAAAATAAGCGTTCACAGCGTACAGCGTTCATCGCGTTATAGCGTTTATCGCGTTGCAGACATCGTCTTTTACGCTATAACGCTGTACGCCATAACGCGATAAACGCGATATGTGGATCGTCACGGGACTCGGCAATCCCGGAACCAAATACACCCGCACACGCCACAACGTAGGCTTCAAGGTCATCGATCATCTCGCAGAGACGTACGGCATGACGCTCGAAGAAAAGGAACAGTACCGTTTGGGAAGGGGGACTATCGACGGACAGCGGGTGGTACTGCTGGAGCCTTTGACCTTCATGAACAGGAGCGGCACAGCCGTCAAGCGGGTGCTCAAGCGAGCCGCCTTTTCGTCCGACAATAGAGGGGACGCCTTTATCGTGGTGCATGACGATCTCGACCTCGAAACAGGCGTGGTCAAGATCAGGAAGGGCGGTTCCTCGGGCGGACACCGGGGGATCGAGTCGATCATGCAGGAGACGGGTACGAGAGACTTCATACGGGTAAAGGTGGGTATCGGCCGCGACAGGGCTGTCCCGGTCGAGAAGTATGTCCTCGGTTCTTTCTCTCCGGCCGAATCGCGTCTCATAAAAGATGCTATAATTAGGGCAGCAGAAGCGGTTGCCGTAATCGTAACCGAGGGAATCGATACAGCGATGAACCGCTATAACCGCCCGGCGCAGCCCGGAAAAGCACGGCTATAGGCGTCAGGCATAGACAATGGAAATCGTCACCAAGAACATCGCCGAAGAGACGGTAAGGGCCGATGCGCTCGTCCTCCCCTTTTTCGAGAGCTCGTCTCCCGATGTCTATGCATCTCTCGACGAGCTCATCGGCGGCCTGATCCGGAAGGTCGTTGCCGCAAAGGAGTTTACCGGCAGGCATGCCCAGGTGTCCCTCCTCCATGTACCGTCGATCAACGCCGAGCGGATTCTCCTGGTAGGCCTCGGCAAGCAGCAGGACCTCTCTCCCGAACGCCTCAGGCAGGCGGGAGGAAAGGCCTTCCCCTGTCTCAGGTCGCTGGGGGTCCGCTATGCGGCGCTTTCGACGGCGCTCTTCCGGCAGACCGCCCGGGAGTTCGGCCAGGCGACGAAGGCGGAGTATCCGCAGGTCCTCTATTTCCTCGAAGGCGGCCTCCTGAGCCTCTACCGGTTTACCCGCTATAAAAAGCCTGACAGCAGCCCTGACGGCAGCAGGCATATCAAAACCGTGACCGTCCTCAGCGACGAGCGCGGGCTCCCCCTCAAGGAGCTCCAGGTCGCCGCTGCAGCCGTTGATCGGGCGAGGGATCTCGTCAACACGCCTTCCAATGACCTGACACCGCGCCTGCTCGCTTCATACGCGAAGGAGCTGGGGGGAAAAGCGCTCAAGGTCAGCATTCTTGATGAGAAGGAGTGCATCAAGGAAGGTATGGGAGCATACCTCTCCGTTGCCCAGGGATCGAACGAGCCCGCACGGTTCGTCGTTCTCGAATACAAAAAAGGAAAGGGCGCTCCCGTCGTCCTCATCGGCAAGTCGGTCACCTTCGACAGCGGCGGTATTTCGATAAAACCTGCCGAAGGGATGGAGAAGATGAAGTACGATATGGCCGGCGGCGCAGCGGTGCTCGCAGTGATGAAGGCCGTTGCCGAGCTGCAGTTGCCGGTCAACGTGGTCGGCATCCTCCCGGCCGCCGAGAACCTGCCGGGCGGCAGGGCATCGAAGCCGGGAGACGTGGTCCGGGCGCTCAGCGGCAAGACGATCGAGATCATCAGCACCGATGCCGAGGGACGGCTTACGCTTGCAGATTCGCTCGGCTATGCAATAAAATACTACAAGCCGCAGGGGATCATCGATATCGCGACCCTCACCGGCGCCTGCTCCATCGCCCTCGGCGGCGAGGCGATCGCCATGATGGGGACCGGCGCCGAGCTGATGGAGCGCCTGAAGCGCTCGGCGGACGAGACAGGCGAGAGGGTCTGGCAGATGCCCCTGTACGACGAATACAAGGAATACCTGAAGAGCGATGTGGCGGATATGAAGAACGCCGGGGGAAGAAAGGGGTCCCTCGTTGCCGCGGGGTATTTCCTTAAAGAGTTTGCGGGCGATGTCCCCTGGGTGCATCTCGATATAGCGGGGACCGCCTGGAACGACAAGGACAAGCCCTATCTGCCGAAGGGCGCTTCGGGGATCGGCGTCAGGCTGCTGCTCAATCTCCTTACGGGGCTTCGCCCCTGAAAACGAAGAGTGTCGACCGCCGGCAGAGCGCCTGCTCCCGGCTGGTGAGAGGTTTCGGAAAGATGCATTATATACTGATCGTGCTCGGCGTGCTGCTCGTCCCTTCCGCTGCTTTTGCCTGGGGTCCCCTGACGCACATGTACCTCGGAAACGAGCTCTTCGCGTATGCGCCGCTCCTTCCCGCGGGACTGGTCGCGCTCATACGCAAATACCGGCAGGATTTCCTCTACGGCAACCTGATGGCCGATACGATCATCGGGAAGAAGTACCTCCCCGACCACAAGAGCTCACACAACTGGGACGTCGCCCTCGGCCTGCTCGACCAGGCGAAGAAGGGGCCCAAGCGGGCCTTTGCCTACGGCTACCTGAGCCACCTCGCCGCCGATACCGTAGCCCACGAGACCCTTACCGAAGACGCCCTCGATGTGGAGCATACCTGGCTCGAGCTCAAGGCAGACAGCATGATCGACAAGGTCTACTGGCTCCAATCCGTAACGATCAGCAAGGCGGTGCAGCAGCGGAACGACCAGTTCCTCGCGGGCTCGCTCGACAGCTATATCTTCTCGTTCAATATGAACAAGAGAATCTACAAGAGCATCGTGTTCCTCTCGCTGCTGAACAAACGGCGGAAGCGCGGGATCGACAAGGAGCAGATCGTACAGCTCCATGACGAGTCGATAACGAGGATGATCGACCTGCTGAAGAACGGCGAAGATGCCGAGGTGCTCAAGAAAAGCCCCCTCTAAACTACCGTACTGCGTACCGCGTGATGCGTAAAACACACAAGAGAGAGCACGATTGTCACCTGCCATGTGTTATTCTTGACGCAGTATGTTTTTTTAACGCATCACGCATCACGCATTACGTATCACGGTCGACCGATGTTCGATAAGCAGTATCTCCTCCCCGCCGAAGCGCTGCAGCGCGTTCTGGATTCCCTCCGGGGAGACCCGCCGGAGCGGGAGCGGTGCGGCCTCCCGCAGTGCTACGGCCGCATTCTTGCCGATGACATCGTATCCTCCGAAGACCTTCCCGCGTTCTCACGCTCCACGGTCGACGGCTATGCCGTGGCCGCCGTCGATACCTTCGGCGCCAAGGAGACCGCGCCGGCGTATATGACGCTCCTCGAGGACGAGGTGCTCATGGGCGCGGCGCCGGCCTTCGCGCTCAGGAGGGGAGAAGCGGCGAAGATCCCGACAGGGGGGATGCTGCCCACGGGCGCCGATGCCGTGGTCATGCTCGAATACGTCCAGACGGTGTCTGATGATATGATCGAGGTGCTCCGTCCGGCGGCCCCGACCGAAAACGTGATACAGCGGGGAGAGGATGTGCGCGCGGGCGCTGCGGTCCTGACACGCGGCCGCCGGCTGCGGGCGCAGGACGCCGGCGCCCTTGCAGGAATAGGAGTAACGGAGATAGAGGTCTTCAGGAAGCCCGTGGTCTCGATCGTCTCTACCGGCGACGAGATCGTTCCGCCGGACCGCCCCCTCCAGCCGGGACAGGTCAGGGACATCAATTCCTATACGCTGGCGGGCCTTATCGCCGAACACGGCGGCGTCCCGGTCAAAAAGGGGATATTCAGGGACGAGTATGGACTGATACGGAAGGCCATGCAGGAAGCGGTGCAGGATGCGGATATGGTGCTCGTCAGCGGCGGCACCTCGGCAGGCACGAAAGACATGACCGCCCTCATCATCAACGATATGGGCGCCCCGGGCGTGCTGTTCCACGGCGTTGCCCTGAAGCCCGGCAAGCCGATGATCGGGGGCGTGGTGAACAACACGCCGGTCCTGGGACTCCCGGGGCATCCTGCCGCTGCCGTCGTCTGCTTCGACCTCTTCATACGTCCCCTTCTGGAACGCCTGAGCGGCCACGCGCCGTGCAGTCCGTACGCACGGACCGTCAGGGCCTCCATGGCGAAGAGCATCGCTTCGGCTGCAGGAAGAGAGGACCACATACGGGTCGCCCTCGAGAGGCAGGGGGGTGCGCTTATCGCGGTCCCGGTCCTCGGGAAATCGGGTCTCATCACGACGCTGGTGAAGGCGGACGGCGTGGTGAGGATAGCCCCCGAACAGCTGGGGCTCGATGCAGGCGAAAAGGTCACGGTAACGTTATTCTGAACGCTGTGGATGATGAGGAGCGGAAGCGCATGGATCGAATCCTGATCGTGGACGACGATGCGAGCGTGAGAGCCGGTCTCGGCGAGCTGCTGGAGGCGCACGGACTCCCCTCGTTCAGGGCCGGGGACGGCCTGAAGGCCCTCGAAATCGCGAGATCGGAACTTCCGGCAGCGGTGCTGCTCGATCTCAAGATGCCCGGCATGGACGGCTCCCAGACGATGAAGGAGCTGAAGAAGATCGACCCCGAGCTCCCGGTCATCATTCTCACCGGGCATGGCGATGTGCCCACCGCCGTGGAGCTGATCAAGCGCGGCGCTCATGATTTCTTTCTCAAGCCGCCTGCTGTCGACCATCTCGCCGTTGTCCTCAGGCGAGCCATAGAGAAACGGAAGCTTGACCGCGAGGTCCGGGATGCTGCCGGCTCCTCCTTCGATTGGCTGGGCAAGAGCCCGGCGATGCAGGGCATCATACGGCAGATCCTCCAGGTCGCGCCGAGCAATTTCTCCGTCATCATTCAGGGCGAGACCGGCACTGGAAAGTCCGTGATAGCCCGGACGATCCACAGCGTGAGCGGCCGTTCGGAGCGGCCGTTCGTCGCCGTCGATATCGGCGCGATCCCCGAGACCCTCGTCGAGAGCGAGCTCTTCGGCCACGAGAAGGGCGCCTTCACCGGAGCGGAGCGGAAGAAGAGAGGGTATTTCGAGACCGCCCACGGGGGCACGATTTTCATCGACGAGCTCGAGAACATGTCCGGCCTGGTGCAGGGCAAGCTCCTCACCGCCGTGGAGGCGCGGAGGATTTTTCCCCTCGGCACGGCGACGCCGGTGGATGTCGATGTCCGCATCATCGCGGCTACCAACAGCGAGCTCAAACGGGCCGTTGTCGAGAAGAAGTTCAGGGAAGATCTCTTCTACCGCATCGGTGAATTCATTATCACCCTTCCTCCCCTCAGGGAGCGGCGCGAGGATATCCCCTTCCTGGCGCAGCAGCTCCTGAGCGAGGCTGCGGGAGCCCTGGGGAAAGAGGTGAAGACGATCGCCGAGGACGCCCTCGAGCTTCTGATCGGGTACTCCTGGCCCGGCAATGTGCGCGAGCTGAAAGGGCTCATGAAGCGGGCTGCGCTGCTCGCTGCCGGCGGCACCGTACGTCCCGAACACCTCCAGTTCCTCGCCTTCGAGCGCAGCGACGCCGGCGAGGCGGCGCCTTTGTTCCCGCTCAGGACGGCGGTGAAGGGCATCGAAATGAAAGCGGTCCGGCAGGCGCTCACCATCTCGGCCGGCAATAAATCGAAGGCCGCCGCGCTCCTCGAAATCGATTACAAGACCCTCCTTTCGAAAGTAAAAGAGTACGGCCTCTGAGCGCCCGCGCCTCTCTCCTCTGGAATTATTCCCTATCTCTGGAACAACTCCCCACCTCTCTTCATCGTGCCCGGTTATAACTGCCTGAAAACCAAAGAAACGATTTCTGGCATCCTCTTTGCAATTCCTTCGCTGTCAGGTCGGAAGGAAGAGGCAAAGGAGGACAGCATGAAATGCCTGCACTTCATCGAAGACTGCCGGGCGCCTGTATTGCCGAGGCGTCGCCGGCTCGAATAAACCCCAAAGGAGAGAGGTAATGCTGCGTATCAACCAGGTCAGGATAGGAAAGAGGCTGGGAGTGAGCTTCGCACTGCTGCTCTCGCTCATGGTCATAGTCGCTCTAATAGGGTTTATGGATATGAGCCGGATGCAGCAGGCGATGGACGATGTCCTCCATGAGCATGTAAAGGAGATGGGCCTGCTGCAGGATATGTCCGCATCGGTGCATGTCATCGCGCGTGTTGCGAGGACAATAGTGCTCTTGCACGACGATGCCGCTATGCGGGCCGAGAGAGAGAAGATCGACGCGGCGCGCAGCCGATACCAGAAGGCATGGGGAGAGCTCGAAAAGCTGCCGGCTGACCCGCAGGACAGGGAGCAGCGGGTCCGGCTGAAAGAGGCGCTCGCCGCTGCGCGGCCTTTGACGGATAAGGCGCTCGACCTCGCTTTTTCCCATAGAGACGCAGAGGCGGTTCAGGTCATCCTGCGGGAGGCAGGGCCCGCTACCCAGAAGCTGCAGGACCTGCTCGAAGAGAACATTCATCTTCAGACCGAGCAGAGCAGGCGGACCGAGGAGCAGATGGACAGGAGTGCAACCCGGGCGAAGATGCTCCTCCTCATCATAAGCGGCATCGCGCTCGCCGTCGGTGCGTTCCTTGCATACTACATAGCCCATAGCATAACGGCGCCTCTGGGCGAGGCGACGAGGGTCTCGCAGCAGCTGGCGGGGGGCGATTTGAGCGTACATATCGTGGCCGAGGGGAGCGACGAGGCAGGCCAGCTGCTTTCCTCGATGAGCGCCATGTCGGAAAGGCTGAAAGATATCATCGCCGATATAAAATCCACCGCCGATAACGTCGCTTCGGCGAGCCAGCAGCTGAGCGCCAGCTCGGAGCAGATGTCGCGGGGCGTCACCGAGCAGTCTTCCCGCTCATCGCAGATCGCCACCTCCTCGGAAGAGATGTCGCAGACCGTGGTCGACGTAGCGAAGAACGCTTCCGAGATCGCCTCCTCCGCGCTCGATACGACCAGGATCGCCCAGGAAGGCGAGACGATCGTGAGCAAGGCGGTCGACGAGGTGAAGGCGATCGCGACCACGGTGGGTGAGTCTGCCCAGCTCATGACCTCCCTCGGCGAGCGCTCGAAGCAGATCGGCGAGATCGTCAGGACGATCCAGGATATAGCGGACCAGACGAACCTGCTGGCATTGAACGCGGCGATCGAGGCGGCGAGGGCAGGGGAGCAGGGCAGAGGCTTTGCCGTGGTCGCCGACGAGGTCAGAAAGCTCGCCGAACGCACGGCCCAGGCCACCTCCGAGATCGGCGGCATGATAACGGCTATTCAGGACGAAGTGGGGAAGGCGGTGGCCTCCATGGAGGAGGGCACCAAGCGGGTCGGCATCGGCGTCGACTACGCCACCAGGGCGGGCGGGGCGCTGAGCGGTATCGTCGCGAGCGTCAACGGCCTGCAGTCGATGGTGCAGCAGATCGCCTCGGCCACGGAGCAGATGTCGACCGTCTCCGAGCAGATCAGCGGCGACATAGAGGCGGTCGCTTCGGTATCGAGAGAGACCTCGTCGAGCTCAGGACAGATCGCCCAGTCCGCCTCCGACCTGGCACGGCTTTCGACGAAGCTCGCGGAGATCGTAGGACAGTTCAGAGTTTGAAGACAGGTATCTGTTAAGGATGAGAAAAGGAAATAACGCGGCGGACAGGGTACCATAACGTGGCAGGATCATCTCTTCACCCGGCGATAACAGGATGCAGCCTCCGGACTCGCTCCGGAGGCTGCGGAGAGGGGGCCCCTGCATACTCCCCCCAAGCAGCGGGCTCCCCTCTCTTTATTCCACGGGGGAGCACGTTCGAGCCCCGGGGCTCCGTATCGCTGCGTGCCGGTGAACAGGGGTCATGGAGCCGTTAGCGGAACGCGGAGCCGGCGGGCGTTCCGGCGCCGCCGTGATGAAGAGTGTGGCAGCGGTGGCGTTGATCACCTTTGCCGGCATGACCGCCTATGAGGCGCTCAAGCAGGCGCTTTTCCCCGCTATCTCGCTCTGGGGGTCCCATATCGTTACCATCGTCTTCAGCACCGTCGTCGCGGCTGCCGCGTCCCTTTTCGTATTACGGCGGCACCGGCGCATGCATCGGCAGTTCATCGACGAGCTGGGGAGGCGCATACAGGCCGAGCGCAGGGCGCGTGAGCAGTTCAGCTTCCTCCAGAACCTCATCGACGCCATCCCCACGCCGATATTCTACAAGGATACCGACGGTGTTTACCGGGGGTGCAACAAGGCCTTTTCAGCATTCACCGGTGTGCCACAGGAAGAGATCATCGGAAAAGCGGCGCACGATGTCGTTCCCAAAGAGATTGCCGACCGTTATGTTGTCATGGATAAGGAACTGTTTGCCTATCCCGGCACGCAGGAGTACGAGCTCCTTTCTCTCGATCCCGGCGGGGCGGCCCGGTACGCCCTGTTCAGCAAGGCCACCTATACTGACTCCGAAGGCAAGATAGCAGGCATCGTCGGCGTCATTTTCGATATCACCCGGCAGAAGCAGAGCGAGCGGGAGCTGCGCGACTACCGGGCCCATCTCGAGGACATCGTAAAGGAGCGCACCGCGGAGCTGATCCTCGCCAACGAGCAGCTCCAGGCGAGCGAGGAGCGGTACCGTTCCCTTTATAACCATACTCCCGTCATGCTCCATTCCATCGACCGGAACGGCAGGCTGGTGAGCGTGAGCCTGTATTGGCTCGGGAAGCTCGGCTACGAGCAGGGCGAAGTGATAGGACGCAGGCTTACCGACTTCATGACCGGGTCGTCGCGGCGGTATGCCGAGGAGACGAGCCTGCCCCTCTTCATGAAGAACGGGTACTGCAGGGACATCCCCTATCAGTTCGTCACGAAGAGCGGCGAGGTCATCGACGTGCTCCTCTCAGCAGTGGCCGAGCGCGATGCCGCCGGAGAGATGGTCCGCTCCCTGGCGGTGCTGATCGATGTTACCGAGCGGAGGAGGATCGAGGCCGAGAAGGAGACGCTCGAGGCCCAGCTCATTCAGTCGCAGAAGATGGAGGCGGTAGGGCAGCTCGCGGGCGGCATCGCCCACGATTTCAACAATATCCTGACGGCGATCATCAGTTACGGCGGGCTTCTCGAGATGAAGATGGAGGGCGGCGACCCCCTGCGCCTGTACGTGAGCCAGATACTCGCCTCGGCAGAGAAGGCGGCCCACCTCACCCAGGGGCTCCTCGCCTTCAGCAGAAAGCAGATCATCGACCCCCGGCCCGTGCCCGCCAACAGTATCGTACGGGGCGTCGAAAGGCTCATGTCCCGGATCATCAGAGAGGATATCGAGCTCAGGACCGATCTCGCCGGCGAGGACTTCATAGTCATGGCCGATTCCATTCAGATCGAGCAGGTATTGATAAACCTTGCAGCGAACGCGCGGGATGCGATGCCCCAGGGCGGGAGCCTCACCATTAAAACCGGGCGGACCTTTATCGATGAACACTTCACGGCAAAGCACGGTTTCGGCAGACCGGGCCCCTATGCGCTGATATCCGTCGCCGATACCGGGACCGGCATGGATGAAAAGACGAGATCGAGGATCTTCGAGCCCTTCTTCACCACCAAAGAGGTAGGGAAGGGGACAGGGCTCGGCCTTGCGATGGTCTACGGCATCATCAAGCAGCACAACGGGTACATCACCGTCGAGAGCGAGCCGGGCAGGGGGACCACCTTCAGGCTGCTCCTGCCTATCAGCGCTTCCGCGATAGAGGAGATGCCGGCGGCGCCAGAGGCGATCCCCAAGGGAAACAAGGAGACGGTGCTCCTTGCTGAAGACAACCCGGAGGTGAGGCAGGGCACGCGGGAGATCCTGGAAGAGTTCGGCTATCTCGTCATAGAGGCGGTCGACGGAGAGGACGCCCTTGCCCGGTTCGATGAGCAGCAGGACGGGATAGCGCTCCTCATCCTCGATGTCATCATGCCGAAGATGAACGGCAGAGAGGTGTACGAAGCGATACGAAATAAGGTTCCGGCAATAAAGGCCCTCTTCATCAGCGGCTATACGGACGAGATCATCCACAAGAGGGGCCTGCTCGATCGCGAGCTCAGGTATATAGCAAAGCCGGTCTCGCCGGGCGACCTCCTGCGGAAAGTCCGCGAAGTGCTGGACAAAGACTAAGAGGGTTAGGATTTCGTACTTCGCTTTTAGAGGTTGACTACGTTACGCCGGGACGATCTTGTAACTATGGGTGATCTTTGCCACCCCCTCGAGGGTCGCCTTGACGGAGCAGTATTTCTCCATCGAGGCCTCTACCGCTTTCCGCACCGCCTCCTCGGAGAGGTCCTTTCCTGCAACGATGAACTCCACCTCTATCGCGGTGAACTTCTTGGGGTAGGAGTCCGCCTTTTCGCCCTTGAGGTTGATCGAGATGCCGGTCACCTGCTGGCGCTTCTTCCGGAGTATCGACGCCACATCCATTCCGGAGCATCCGCCGAGACCGACGAGGAGGAGCTCCATCGGCCTCATGCCGGTGTTGCCGCCGCCCACTTCAGGGTCGGCATCCATCACTATGGCATGCTTCGTCTCCGACTCGCCCACGAACTGAAGCCCTTCGACCCATTTTACTTTTGCATGAAGCATACGCCCTCCTCTGGAAAATGAAAAGTTCTCTTTATCTCAAGGATACGTCAGCTGCACTCTCTGTATGCCGGTGGCTCTGCCGCTCTGTTCGTCTATTTCGATAACGACGGCCGAGAGAATCGCCCTGCCGCCGGCGACATCGTATTTCCGGGGCATCTGGGTAAGGAACCGCTCGACGATCTGCTCCTTCTCGATGCCGATCACCGAAACCTGGGGGCCGGTCATCCCCACGTCGGTGATGTAGGCGGTGCCGTGCTGCAGGATCCTCTCATCCGCCGTCTGCACATGGGTGTGCGTCCCGATGACCGCACTGACTCTGCCGTCCAGGTAATAGCCGAAGGCGATCTTCTCGGAAGTCGCCTCTGCGTGGAGGTCGATAATAATGATGTTCGTCGATTCCCTGAGCTTTTCGATCTCGGCGTCGGTCGTCCTGAAGGGGCAGTCGAGGGGCGCCATGAAGACCCTGCCCATAACACTCACGACCGCGACCTTTACCGAGGGCAGGGAGGGAGCGAGTGAAAGGACGATACTGCCCGTGCCGGGAGTGCCCGGAGGAAAGTTGAGGGGACGGAGTACCCTGTGCTCTTTGGCGAGGTAGGAGACGGTCTCCTTCTTGTCCCAGACATGATTGCCGGTGGTGACGATCTGGACGCCGCTCTCGAATATCTCCGCCGCCGTCTTGTCGGTGATGCCGAAGCCGCCGGCGGCGTTCTCTCCGTTGGCGATGACGAGATCGATCTTGTACCTGCTGACGAGGTTCGGGAGCAGGGCCCGGACCGCATCCCTCCCCGGCTTTCCGACGATGTCCCCGATAAAGAGCGCTTTCATATAAAGACCGTCATAGGTAATGCGGCGTGATCTGTCTTGGAATCTCTCCCCCCACCTCACTCTCCTGAAGAGCGGTGAGAGGAGAGGTATGTGATAGCGCCTTCATTCTTATGGCTTATGGCTTATTGGCTTATAGAGTAGTTCTTAACTCATCACGCATTACGCATCACGCATCACGCATTACGCATCACGGCCTGCTACTTTGCGTAATCGACATAGCGCGCCTCGCGGATAACCGTCACCTTGATCTGGCCGGGATAGGTCATCTCCGACTCTATCTTCCGCGCAAGGTCCCGTGAGACGACGGCGCACATCTCGTCGTTCACGCTCTCGGGCTTGACGATGATCCGTATTTCTCTGCCCGCCTGAATGGCGTAGCACTTCTCGACGCCGTTGAAGGACATGGCGAGCTCCTCGAGCTTCTCGAGGCGCTTCAGGTAGTTCTCGATGCTCTCCCGCCTGACGCCCGGGCGCGCTGCCGAGAGGGCGTCGGCCGCAGCCACGAGCGCGGACTCGACGCAGGTGAAATCGGTCTCGCCGTGGTGGGCGAGTATGGCGTTGATGACTTTGTCGCCTTCGCCGTGCTTCTTTGCGAGCGCCGCGCCAATGTCCTGGTGCGACCCTTCCACCTCGTGGTCGATCGCCTTGCCGATATCGTGCAGCAGGCCGCCGCGCTTGGCGAGCTTTATATCGACGCCCAGCTCTCCTGCCATCATGCCCGCCAGGTAGGCGACCTCTTTCGAATGCTGGAGCATGTTCTGGCCGTAGGAGGAGCGGTACCGCAGTCTGCCGATGGTCCTGACGAGCTCCGGGTGCATGCCGGTGACGCCGAGATCGAAGACCGCTTTTTCTCCCTCTTCCCTGATCGTGCCGTCGACCTCGCGTTTCACCTTCTCGACGATCTCCTCGATCCGTGCCGGGTGGATGCGCCCGTCGCCGACGAGCCGCTCGAGCGAAAGACGCGCAACCTCGCGCCGCACCGGATCGTGTGCCGAAAGGGTCACCACTTCGGGGGTGTCGTCGATGATGATATCGACGCCGGTGGCAGCCTCGAAGGCCCTGATGTTTCTCCCCTCCCGGCCGATGATCCTGCCCTTCATCTCATCGTTGGGCAGGCTCACTGCCGAGACTGTCGCGTCGGCGACGTAATCGCTGGAGTAGCGCTGGATCGCCATGCTGATGACCTCTTTGGCCTTCCGCTCGGCATTCTCCCGCGCCTCGTCCTCGATCCTCTTTGCCAGTTTTGCCGATTCGAACCTGGATTCCTCCTCGACGCGCCGGAAGAGCTCGCGCCGGGCATCCTCCGAGCTGACACCGGATATGCGTTCGAGGGCCTGGGTCTGCTCCTTGATGAGCTGGGTATAGTGGTTCTCTTTATCGGTAAGCGCACGCTCCCGGGAACCGAACTCCCGCTCCTTGCGGTTGAAGTCATGTTCCCGTTTTTCGAGCTGGTCCATCTTCTTCTCGAGCTGCTCCTCTTTCTGGCGGAGCCGCTTATCCAGCTGGTTGAGCTCCCTGGTCCGCTCCCTGATCTCTTTTTCGGCCTCGACCTTCGCCTGGTAGGCCTGGTCCTTCGCGGCGATCGCAGCCTCTTTCTTTATCGCCTCGACCTCTCTTTTCGCGTCCTCGAGCGTCCGTTCGCGCTCCCGCTGAATGGACTCTTTCTCTGATTTCAGGGTATTTTTATAAATTCGTGAGAAGATCAGGCCGCAGGCGACTCCGACGACGACGGCGATGAGTGCGGCGATTACGATGTTTTCCATGGGTATGTTCCCCCTCCTCTCTTAGTAGTGTGGCGCGGCCGAAGGGCGGAAACGCAACCATGCGCTCCGGACGCATTACAACAACTGCGCGGAGGCGACGGGAGAGAGCAATGAGCCGAATGTGCTGTTGTTAAAAGACACAGACAGGAGGAGCAGGACGGCCATCACCGTACACGCTGTCTGCGGAACCATGTACGGCAGTGAGGAAATAATGTATGGTATGGAGCTGATTATACATTGTTTGCTATGACCCTGACTCCTTTATTTCAACAGTACGCGCTGCTGCCCCGTCACCACCATCAGTGATTGCCACCGGAGAATGCAGCGAGCCCTTCTGCGCTGGTAATCACTCATGGCCTCTCTCTATAAAATAATGCCCACCCTGTCGTGTAAGCGAAATTAGATCCTAACGTTCGTCACGTGGGTGCCTCGAAGGCGGCTTAGGCTTTCTCCGTCCCTTGCACAGAGGGAGACCTGCACACTGCATGCCTTACTCCGGCTCCCTAAAGGTCTAATTTGTCGGATCAACAATTTCTACCTAATCACTTACAGGGTAGGCAGAACCGTCCTCTTAGAAATATTAAAGCAGAAAAAGGGGGGCCTCCGCAACTAAAATCTTTCGGAGCTCCCGGCAGTTAGCCGATTACCGGCAGCTGAAGGCTGATCACCGCTTAACGATCACGCCGTCTCTGATGGTAATGATCCTCTTGGCATACGCCGCTACCGCCTGATCGTGGGTCACCACGATCACCGTCTTGCCCCGCTCGTTCATCTGCGCGAGGAGGCGCATGATCTCGGTCGCGGTCTTGCTGTCGAGCTGTCCGGTCGGCTCGTCGGCGAGGAGCAGCTCGGGATCGTTGACCAGCGCCCTTCCGATCGCGACCCGCTGCTGCTGTCCTCCCGAGAGCTGGCTCGGCCTGAAGCGGGCGCGCTCCCCGAGCCCCACGAGCGCGAGGAGCTCCATCGCCCTTTTTTCACGATCGCCCTTCGGCCGCTCGACATAGAGCGTCGGCAGCAGGACGTTTTCGAGCACGGTTGCGTAGGGCAGGAGATAAAAGCTCTGGAAGACGAAGCCGATATGCTCGTTCCTGATCACCGAGAGCTCATCGTCCGAGAGGCGGGAGACCTCCCGGCCCGCCAGCTCATAGCGGCCCGAGGTCGGGGTATCGAGGCACCCGATGATATTCATGAGAGTCGTTTTGCCCGAGCCGGAGGTCCCCATGATCGCCGCGAACTCTCCCTCATCGATCCGGAGGTCGACTCCCCGCAAGACCTCGACATCCTCTTCGCCGATCCGGTAGGTCTTTCGTATGTCTTCCATCAGGCAAAAGGACATCTTCATTCCCTCACCGCTTCTTCTGACCGTTCGGCCTCTGCTCCTGCTCCGTCGCGGGGAGGATGAGCTTCGTGGCGATCACCTCGCCCTCGGCAGCGCCGGCGACGATCTCGGTGCGCTCCTCTCCCCGGATGCCGATCTTCACCTCGGCCTTCCGGATATCCTTTTTCTCGCGCACCTTGTAAACGATCTGTCTGCCCCTCTCGAACTTGACGGCAGCGTTCGGCACCGTGAGGATGCCCTGCCGCTCGGCGAAGACGACCTTTACGTGGGTCGTCATCTCCGGCTTGAGGAAGAGGGCGTCGTCCGGCGCTACCCTGACGATAGCGAGGTAATAGACGATGTTGTCCTTCACGACGGGCTGGGGGTTGATGCGCTCGATCGTCCCGTGAAAGAGCGTATCGGGGAGCGTGTCGACATAATACTCGACCTTCTGTTCCCGCTTGACTCTCCCGATATCGGTCTCGTCCACGTAGATCCACATCTCGAGGCGGGCGGGGTCGAGGACGGTCACCAGGTTGGCGACCTGGAGCCCCGCCACGGTGGTCTCCCCCTCCTGCGCGGTGACGTCGGAGACGACGCCGTTGATCGGAGCGTAGATCCGCGTATAGGAGAGCCGCGTGTGCTGCTGCTCCAACTGCGCCTTCCTGTCTCCCACATTGGCCTTTGCGACCTTGAGCTGGGTCCGGTACTCGTCCCTGAGGCGCTTCAGCGTCGCCTCGGCTGCCTCGAACTGGCTCCTCGCCCGGTCGACGGCGTCTCTCGTCGTATACTCGTGCGTGAGGAGCTGCTGCTCCCGCTCGTAGGTCGTCTTTGCGTAGTCATAGTTCGCCTGCGCTTCCTTGATGCGCTCGGGATAGGTGAGCTCCACCTGCACGAGGGTGTTCTCGGCCGACTGCAGCGCAGCCTGCTGCTGTTCGATGCCCCGCCGTATTTCGCGGTCGTCGATGAGCGCAATGAGCTGCCCCTGGGCAACGCGGTCACCCACTTTTACCTTCATCGAGACGATCGTCCCCGTGGCCCGCGTCCCTATTTTCACCAGGGCGCCTACCTGGGGTTTGATGATGCCGGTCGCGACGAGCACCCCTCTGAGGCCGCGGCGCTCGACGTTCGCGGTTTCGAGAATCGTTATCTCCGGCCCGGCGAAGAAATGCCTATAGATGACAATGCCGCCTGCAACGAGCGCGACGGCGAGCAGTCCCAGGAGGAGTTTTTTCTTCATCTGCTGCCCATCATAGCCGCAAGGATATGGTATCCGCCGATTATCTGCTTGTCCACGGGGTGCCGGCAGTACGCTGGAGCAGGGAGAGCGAGAGTATGAAGTTCAGGCGGGCGGTGATGAGCTGCTCGCGGGCTTCGGCGAGAAAGCTTTCGGCCTGAACGAGGGAGAGGATGTCGCCTTTCCCGACCTTGTACTCGCCGTAGGCCTGCTCATAGTTCTGTTCCGCCTGCTTCACCTGCTGGCGCGCTACCCCGATCTGGTTCGAGGATATCTGCACATCCTCATAAGCCCTGTTCACGGCGAGCAGGAGCTGCCGCTTGACTTCGCTGAGTTGTTGCGCGGCGATGTCTTTTTCGATCCGTGCCGATTTGTACCTGAAGAACTTGCCCAGCTCGAAGATATTCCAGGTGGCCGTCAGACCGGCGAACCGCTGATCGGGAAACGAGGTCCTGAAGATGCCGCCGCTCGTCCTCTGATAGGCCGCTTCGGCGGTGACCAGGGGCTTGAACGTGCTCCGCACCAGGGCCTGGTTCTGCTCGGCGCGCCTGATGTCGTTCTCCGCCTGCAGCACTTCCGGCTTGTCGAGCGCCGCCTCGTAAAAGTACCGGAGCTCCGGCAGCTTTACCTCGGGATCGAGCGTTCCCGCCAGCGCATAGCTGCTCTCGAGCGGCCTGCCGACGAGCGAATTCAGGTCGGAGAATGCTTTGACGAGGTCGCCCTCGGCCTGGATCAGGTTGAAGCGGGCCTGCTCGAGCCGTACCGACGCCTGGAGCACGTCGGAGAGCCTGGCTACGCCGAACTTGTACCGCCCCTGGGCGACCTCGTAGTCGGTCTGCGCATCTCCCCGTTGAACTCTTCGCTGGGTCACGAGCTCCTGCTGCGCGAGGGCGGTATAAAAGGCCGTCCGGACCGCGTAGTAGAGCTCGAGGAGCGTATTCCGCACTTCGAGCCGGTCGTTCTCGAGATTGAGGCGTGCAAGGGTCCTGTTCGCCCGCCGTTCCCCCCCGTCATAGAGGAGATAGGAGAGGGAAAGCTCATAATTCCTGGTATCGAAATCCTCCGCGGAGGTGTAGAACCTCCGGTATGCAGCCGCGGCATCGAAGCGGGGAAAATAGGGTCCGAGCGCGGCGTTGTAGAGCGCCTCGGTCGATGCCACCCGCAGCCGTGCCGCCTGGTAAAAGGGGAGATGTTCGGCAGCCAGGGTAATGGCATCGTCAAGCGTGAGAGGAGCGACGAAGGCGGGCGACGGCGCCGGTACGGGCGCGCCCTCCGGCGAAGCGTCCAGGGCAAAGGCCGGGATGAGCGCAGTAGCGCTCGCCAGGACCAGCAAGACGGTGTGGATGAACAGCAGCATGCTTTTTCTATGCACGACCTTCGACCCCTACCTTTCCACGCACACGCGAGAAACTATGCCGATGCAGCACCGGCGAGCGCTCATCCCTCTAGTAAATATAAGGAAAGGCGCAAAAACACATTTCAATTCTACTGTACCCTCTTCGCGCTGTCAATGACGGTACGGCCGTAATGCGCGGTCCGTAATCCGTCTAGCGGATATCCTCCCGGGCATCCTCGAGAATATGCTCCGTCAGCCTCTTGATCGGGAGCTTCGTCTTCCGGGAGAGGGCTTTGAGATCCTCATACTCGGGTGTCGCGGTCGCAACCGCACCGCCGGTCCGGGAGACCTTTATCCTCACCGGGCCGTATCGCGTCGTGACGGTCCTGCTCTCGCGCCCGAGCGTCTTACGGTGGACTATCGAGAACCTGAGGCCGATCGTCGTCGTCTCGCGGAAGAGAATCTCCGCCGCCTTGTCGATGTCCTGCGGCCTCACGATGACCGACAGCTTCACCGCGGGCCTGCTCTTTTTCATTATCACCGTTTCGAGAAACACATCGAGCGCGCCTCCGGCGAAGAGCTTGTCCATGACATCCTCGTAGATCTGGGGATTCATGTCATCGATGTTCGTCTCGACCACGGCCACGCGGTCGTCGGCAATGGAATATCCCGACATCTCCACAGGCGAACCGAGGATCAGCCGCACGGTATTCGGCATTGACGGGAGGTCCCTGGCGCCGGCTCCGTACCCGATCTGCTCGATGCTCATTGCGGGCAGGGGAGCGAAAGCAGGGTCGAGACTCGCGATAAGGACCGCGCCGGTGGGCGTGGTCAGCTCGAAGGGGATATCGGACGCATAGACCGGAAAGCCCTTCAGCAGCTCGGCAGTGGCAGGAGCAGGCACCGGGAGAGTGCCGTGCCTGGTCCTGACGCTGCCGCTGCCGAGATTTATAGCCGATGAGTAAATCTTCCCGACGCCGAGCGTGTCGAGCCCGATCAGGGTGCCGAACACATCGACCAGACAGTCCGTCCCTCCGAGCTCGTGGAGGTGAACCGTATCGAAGGCCTCAGCATGAACAGCGGCTTCCGCTTCGAAGAGCTTCCGGAATACGTTCAACCCCCGCTCCTTCAGGTTCCTATCGAAAGAGGAGCGCGCAACGACCCGTTCGATGTCCTTCCACTGCACCTCACGGGCGGGCTTCTTCTTATCGATGACGACATCGACCTTTGTGGCGGCGAAACCGGCGCGGACTACTTTCCTTGCACGGAGGCTGTAGCCCTCCACGGGCAGGTGCTTCAGCGCCCTCTTGAGGGATGCGAGAGAGACCCCTGCATCAACGAGGGCGCCGAGGCACATATCGCCGCTTATACCGGCGGCGCAGTCGAAATAGGCTATCCGCATTGACGTATTTTACACGGTAAGCGTCTGGCATGCAAAGAGAATATTCTATGCAGTAGACGATTGACAACAACCATCGCCGCAGGTATTGTTTATAAAGAAAGCCATCAGCCGTCAGCAGTCAGCGTTCAGCTGTCAGTCATGACGACCGAGATCGAGCCTGAGACAAGGGGCATTTTACGGAGCTGCGTGCCTCTCGTATCCTTCAGCTGAAAGCTGAGAGCTGATAGCTGATGGCTGTTGTGCTAATTATGGAGGTCCCATGCACGTGATCGCAGAGCGTATGGTGAATGGTAAGAGGCTGCGTCTCGTCAGGGGAGATATCACCGAGCGGGATGTGGATGCGGTCGTGAACGCCGCCAATTCGCGCCTCCAGCACGGCGGCGGCGTTGCCGGCGCCATAGTCCGCAAGGGAGGCCGGAGCATCCAGGAGGAGAGCGACAGGATCGGTTTCGTGCCGGTCGGGCATGCCGCGCTCACTGCCGCCGGCGCGCTGCCCGCGAAGTATGTCATCCACGCCGTAGGCCCGAGGATGGGGGAGGGCGATGAGGAGAACAAGCTGAGGAACGCTGTCGTCAGCACGCTCACCCTGGCTTCGGAGAAGGGGTTCAGGAGCGTATCGCTACCCGCCATAAGCTCGGGTATATTCGGGTTCCCGAAAGACCGCTGCGCCCGCATTCTTGTGGCCGAGGCGCGGAAGTTCCTCCAGGAGCATCCTGCCTCCTCACTCGAGGTCGTCGAGTTCTGCATCTTCGACGACCAGACCCTTGGCTATTTCAGGCAGGAATTTGATACAATATAGCTTCTTCATCTCGGAAGGGCATCTGGTGTATACTATTCCTTCCATCATGCCGGGATAGCTCAGCTGGCAGAGCAGCTGATTCGTAATCAGCAGGTCGGCGGTTCGAATCCGCTTCCCGGCTTTCTTTATTCAATGACTTGCAATCGGGCTCTTTGCCTGTTCTCGTATTGCTCTCTATTAGGTAGAGCTGTGGGGACGTTGATGAATTAGTTGAGCTATTCATTGGATCATGAGTTTTGAAATAGCCGAAGTGGTGCCCCCCTGTTTCACGTGCCACCAGCGCCATGGGGATGCCGTATCTTTCGCAGGCATAAACCGCCGTATCTGTCTTTGCCGCAAGATTCCCAAAACGCTCAATGAAATAGTCTCTGTCTCTGTCGTCAGAGACTATAGCTTTCTTTTCTATTCCCCTGCATATTACGTGGTGCAGTGTGCCGGGATAGTCGAGTCTCGCTTGCCGTGGCATGCAATCCATTAAACAAGTCAACTAATTCATCAACGTCCCTGAGAACTGAGGCTATCGCGACCTTGAGCTCTTTCCTGATAAGCTCCGGCTCGGAGTGGAGGTCAAACCTTCCGCAGATGGTATTGTTTCTCGGTTACCCGGCAGCTCATATTCTGCGGGCGAATGTCTGCGCAGTTTTCAAAATTCCCTGTTCAAGAAATCCAGAGGTCTGAGTATGAGCGTGTTGAGAACCTTTTTATGGTAGAGACGTTTAAAATCTTTATGGTTGCCGGTCACGAAGGCATCGGCTCCATGGCCTATGGCCGTTGACAGGGTAATCCGGTCGTTCAGGGGCAGTCTTTGCAGCTCTGCGTCCTTGAGATTGGTGACGATATCATCTGCTATTGTGGAGTCTGCAATCAGCTCGTTCAGCAACTCTTCTTCCCGGCTTTCTTTGTCTCGTGAGATCGGACACCGCTCCTCATACAGCGAACTTCCTCACCAGGAGCTTTCTCCCTTCTTCTGCCGCGAGCAGGAGGACGCTGAAGGGGAGGAGCGTGAGCCAGACGTGCGGCCCCAGAGGCGCTGTCCCGAAGAGCGCGTTTCCCCACGGCGTATAGATAATGAAGACGGTGATCGCTATCTCCAGGACAATGCCGATCACGATCAGCCGGTTCGAGAGAAGGCCTATGGTGAATACCGATTCGCGGAATGTCCGGCAGGCGAAGACATTGGCGACCTGCGTTATCACGATTCCGGCGAAACAGGCGGTCGTCGCCTCGAGATAGAGAAGGGTGTGAGGGGAGAGCGTTTCGCCCCACTGCCATCCCCCCGCGTCCAGCACGAAAAAAAAGCCGTAGAGTCCTGCAAAGGCCTCGATAGGACCGAGGAAGAGGTAGGCGCGGCCGAGCAGGTCGAAATTCACCAGCCGTTCGCGGCGGCCCCGGGGCGGCTGCTTCATGATCTCCGGTGAGGGCCGTTCCGCACCGAGGGCGAGGGCGGGGAACATATCGGTGCCGAGATCGATGGCAAGGATCTGGATGATCGTGAGGGGAAGGGGAATCCTGAAGAGGACATAGGCGATATAAGGGACGATCTCCGGGATGTTGGAGGCGAAGATATAGTTGATGAACTTCTTTATATTTTCAAAGACGGCTCTCCCCTCCTCGATGGCATTGACAATAGTCGCAAAATTATCGTCGAGCAGGACGACGTCGGCAGCCTCACGCGCCACGTCGGTGCCGGTGATCCCCATGGCGATGCCGATGTCGGCCTTTTTGAGGGCAGGTGCATCATTGACCCCGTCTCCGGTCACCGCCACCCGCTCTCCCCTGTCCATGAGGGCGGAGACGATACGCATCTTATGGTGAGGCGTCATCCTCGAGAATATCACGTCGCCGGACCCGAGCATCTCCCCCAGTTTCTCGTCAGTGAGGCTGCTCATCGTGGGGCCCTCGATAACGAGCGGGTGCTCTCCTGCAATGCCTGTCCGGCGTGCGATCGCCGCTGCAGTCCTGCTCGCATCACCGGTTATCATAATGACCCGTATGCCCGCGGTGCGGCATGTCTCGATCGCCTTGAACACCTCGGGCCGGGGCGGGTCCTCGAGTCCTATGAGCCCCGCAAAGATCATTTCCGACTCGAGCTGCGCATCCGGGAGACTGCCCAGCCTTTCCGGTACAAAATCATCTCTTCTCCTGTAGGCAAAAGCGATTACCCGCAGGCCCTCCTCCATCAACGCTGCGGAAGCGTCGAGCAGTGCCGCCCGTTGTCTTTCATCCAGCGCGCTGACGGTGCTGTTCACCTTCAGTGCGGTACAGAGCGGCAGGACTGTCTCGACCGCTCCTTTCATAAAGACGTAGGGGGTGCCGCGAAAACTATTCACGGTGGTCATCCGCTTCCTCTCCGCATCGAAGGGAATCTCGTAGATACGCTTCGCGGCGAGGGCTGCGTCCCACGCGTGTGCGGCCTTCAGCAGCGCGGTCTCGGTCGGGTCTCCATGGTAGGCGCCGTTTTCGTACCGTGCATTGTTGCAGAGCAGGGAGGTTGTCATGAGCATATCCATCCTCTCGGTGGAGCGGTTCCATTCCTTTGCGCCGGCATCAAGAAAGCCGATACCGGGGAGCCACACCCTGCGGGCCTCCATTCTATTCTGGGTAATGGTGCCTGTCTTGTCGGTGCAGATGACCGTTACCGAGCCGAGCGTCTCTACCGAGGTGAGATTCTTTACGAGCGCTCTTCTCTTTGCCATGCGCTGGCTCCCCATGGCGAGCGACAGGGTGACAGTCGGCAGGAGCCCTTCCGGAACATTCGCGATGGTGATGCCGACCGCAAAGAGGAGCGTCTGCCAGAAGCTCTTGCCGGTCAGCAGGCCGACCCCGAAGAAGACTATTCCTGTTGTCAGTGCGATAACGGCAACAATTCTCGTTACCCGCGCGATCTCTCGCTGGAGGGGGCTCAGCTCCGGCTCCACACTGCTGGTCAGGTGGGCTATCTTCCCGAACTCTGTCGCCATACCGGTGGCAAAGACCGCTGCTGTTCCTGAACCGGCCACGACGAGCGTGCCGGCAAAAACGATATTGGGGCTTTCGAAGTAGTCACCGTCGAACGGCTCGTGGCTCCGCGGCTTCAGCTCGGACTCGCCGGTGAGCGGAGCGTTGTTTACCGACAGACGTATCGAACGGATCAGCCGTGCGTCAGCAGGAACCCTGTCTCCCTCTTTGAGGAGAATAAGGTCTCCGGGGACTACCTCCCGTGCGGGGATATCTTTCAGGACACCCTTCCTGACGACCCTCACGGTGTAAGGCAGGAGCTTTTCGAGCTCCTGCACCGCCCGTTCGGCGCGGTATTCCTGTATGAACGTAAAGACCGCATTGACGACAATGACGCCGATAATCGCGAGGCCGAGGAAGAGCATTCCCCCGCCGGGACGGAGATACTCCGACAAGAGGCTGAGCCCTGCGGCGATCCAGAGCAGCACGGCGAGGAAATGGGTGAATTGAGAGAGGAGCCTCCGGTAGAGAGGCGTCCTCCTCACCTCCTGTATCTCGTTGAAGCCGTACTCATGCAGGCGGCGCCGGGCGTCGTCTTCGGCAAGTCCCTGTTCTGAAGTGATGAGCGCATGCAGAACCTCGCCGGCTGTCAACGCGTATATTTTCTTCATGGACAGGGGGGCCGGTTGCCCCTGCGTTCTTTCTGCCGGGGCCTCAGCCGTGGCTTGAAAATGATGAGGTTGCAGGGCGCCTCCCTGAGCACCTGTTCCACGGGGCTCCCGCTCACCATGCTCCGGAGCAGGCTCCGCTCGCTCGCTCCCATGATAATGAGGTCGTTCTTCTTGAATGCAGCTTCGGTCGTGATCGAGCGGGCTATGCGGCCGCTCCCTGTCCTGCGTTCATGGACGACCCCGTACTTTTTCAGGTGCTCGATAAAGCACTCGATATCCCGGGAGGGGCGCTGCTCCCTCTCCGCGACGCTGAGCGGCGCCTCCCCGCGAAAAAGGGTGGTCAGCGGTCGAGGAAGATGAAACAGCGTCAGACGGGAATCGAGCCCCTCGGCGAGCTTTCCAATGAAATAGGCCCGCTCGTCGATATAGGAGAGGCGTCCCTTGAGCGGCACCAGGATATCCCGTGGATGTCCTTTCCCCATATGCACGACTCTCGCCATCGCCACCGAACAGGGCAGCCGCGTCATGAGATCCCGCGCGCGGGTCCTGATGAAAAAGCGGCGTTCGATATCCTCTCTCCTCGTTGCAATGACAACGAGATCGACATCCTGCTCTCGTACCGTCTCCCGTATCTTTCGTACCGGATCGCCCTCTTCGGTAATGCTCTCGACCTCTATCCCCTGCCGTTCTGCTTCGATAAACAGGCGCTCGAGGGCCGATTCGGCACGCCTGAACGCCGAGGGAGTGACCGGCGCCTCCGCCACAAAGACGAGCAGCAGCTTTGCCCTGCATGCCTTTGCGAGCGCCAGGGCGTAGCGCGCCGCTATTTCGGAATTGGTGAACTCGTTTACCGCGGCAAGGATCCTCGCATACATAGGTAATTACAGGATACCACCGCCGCCCCGGCGCTTCAATTGATCACCCGGGTGATCACACGGGGCTGACTCCTTCAGCATAGCGGCCCTGAACACAGTGCGCTCAAGGGAATGGGGAAACCCGTCGATAAACGTTTCATGGGCATGAGAAAGTATGATCATAGGCAGGATACTGCCTCCGGCGGTCCGGACCCACTCTCCCGCCTCGTCTTCAATGAGACCGGGGAGGGCATGGTGGCGATGCTCCGGAAATCGCTGACATGGAAAGACTCCATACTCAATAACAGCTCGATCGGCATCCTTGTTGTGACCGGCGACAGGATCATTACGGAGGTAAACCCCTGTTTGTGCAGGATGTTCGGCTACGCTGCCGATGAGATGCTCGGGAAGCCCGTACTGCTGATACACCGGTCCCGGGAGGCGTACGAGGAGTTCGGACGCCTGTTCTACCAGAAGACGTCGGGCGGGGTCGTGGTCACGGAGTACCGGCTCAGGCGCAAGGACGGGAGCGCATTCTGGTGCGAATGCTCGGGCAGCGCCATGGACCCGAAGGACCTCGGCAAGGGAGTGATATGGATGGTCCAGGACATATCGGAACGAAAGGCGATGGAGGAGGACCTGGTGCGGGCCAAGGAAAGGGCCGAGGCGGCCAGCCGGGCGAAGAGCCAGTTCCTGGCGAATATGAGCCACGAGATCCGGACCCCTATGAACGCGGTGCTGGGTTTCGCACAGATCATGGGGAGCGACGCCGAGCTGACAGCCGCGCAGAGGAAGTACCTCGATGCCATCTGCACCAACGGGGAGCACCTCCTGGCCCTCATCAACGATATCCTGGAGATGTCCAAGATCGAGGCGGGACGTGTAAGCCTGATGAATGCCGATTTCGACCTCCACGCCCTTGTCGGCGACCTCGATACCATGTTCAGGCCCCGCATCGAGGCGAAACACCTGGCATTCAGGCTGGAGGGGCTCGAGAAGGTCCCGCGGTGCCTCAACGGCGATGAAGGCAAGATACGGCAGGTGCTCGTCAACATGCTGGGCAATGCCGTCAAGTTTACCGAAAAGGGTTCTATCGTGATCCGCCTCGACGCGGCGGAGAAGGAGAGACACGGCACGCGGGACTGGGTCATCGGCATCGAGGTCGAGGATACCGGGCAGGGGATACCGGCTGATGAGATCGGCAAGGTGTTCGAGATATTCGAGCAGGCGGAGAACGTGAAGGCTGTCAATAAGGGAGCCGGGCTCGGCATGGCGATCAGCCGCCGGTACGCGAGGATGATGGGAGGAGATATCACGGTCCGGAGCGAGGAAGGAAGGGGCGCCACCTTCCGGTTCGTCTTTGGCGCGAAGCCGCTCTCCTCTGCCGGGAGCCGGGCGCCGAGGTCTTGCGATCGTCGGGTGATCGGCCTGGCAGGCACCGGCCGGCCCGCACCGAAGGTGCTGGTCGCAGACGATACCGGCACCAACCGGGAGGTCCTGCGCGAGATGCTCGAGATGGTCGGCTTCGTCGTCACCGAGGCGGTAAACGGCAGGGAGGCGCTCGAGGCGTTCCGGCAGCAGCGGCCCGACCTGGTGCTGATGGACCGCAGAATGCCCGAAATGGACGGCATAGAAGCTACCCGGGCGCTCAAGTCTTCGGAAGAGGGCAGGGCGACGCCGGTCATCATGGTTACGGCGAGCGTATTCGAGGACAGGCGGCAGGAGGCGATCGACGCAGGGGCGGACGGCTACATAAGGAAGCCCTATCGCATGCAGGAGCTCCTGCACGAGATCGGGAAGCTGCTCGCGATAGAGTACCGGTACGAAGGCGATCCTCAATAATCTCCTCTCAGCCCTGACCGGGCTCCAGACAGAAAGACCTTACCCCTATGTATCAGTTGTGTAATGTCGTATAATGCACTATGCATACGAACCGTCACGGTCTCGGAAAGTGAGCAGTATGTATGGACGACCCTTTTTTTGATGATACAGCCGGCGGCATCGTGATGACCCAGGATGCGGGATCGGCCAAGTTCGACGGCATGCCGCGGAGCGCCATATCGACCGGCTTGGGCGGCTCTATCCTGTCGCCCGGCCGGATGCCGGAAGAGCTGCTGAAATACATCGAGCATCCCTTCATCCGCAAGGGCGACAGGATAGAGTCGCCGATCCTCAAGGACGAAGACACGCTCTCGAAGATCCTGAGCATCATCCGCGACCGCACCAATGTCGATTTCACCTGCTATAAGCCGAACACGATCGTCAGGAGAATCGAGCGCAGGATCAGCATCAATCAGATAGAGAAGATAGAGGATTACATCGACTTTCTCTCCCAGTCCTGCCAGGAGGCGATGACCCTCCATAAGGAGCTCCTGATCGGGGTGACGAAGTTCTTCAGGGATGCGGAGGTGTTCGATGCCGTCAGGACGAAGGTCATCCCCAAGCTCTGCGAGCAGGGCGGCGCGCACCTGCCGCTACGGATATGGTCGGTCGGCTGCTCGACCGGCGAGGAGACGTATTCGCTCGCGATCCTCTTCAGGGAGTACCTCGAAGAGGCCGGGCTGAGCATGGACGTGAAGGTCTTCGCCACCGATATCGACAAGGAGTCGATAGAGTACGCCGGCGTGGGGCTCTACCCCGAGAGCATTGTCGCCGATGTCTCCCCCGAACGGCTCAAGCGGTTCTTCTCCCGGAAGGACGGCGGCTACCAGATCAACGAGAAGATCCGGCGCATGGTCGTCTTCGCGCTCCACAATATCATCAACGACCCGCCCTTCTCGAGAATGGACCTGATCAGCTGCCGGAACCTCCTGATCTATTTCCAGCCCGTGATGCAGAAGAAGGTGCTCTCGTCGTTCCACTTCGCCCTCAACCGCGGGGGCTGCCTGCTGCTCGGCAACAGCGAAACCATCGGGGACCTCACGTCCGTTTACCTCCCGGTGGACAGCAAGGGGAAGGTGTACCAGCATAAGGACTCCTTCAAGGCAGGGCAGTTCCCGCCGGCCCTGACCCATACCTTCCGGAGGGATACGTCGTCGCTCAAGGTGAACCCCGCGGCGCCGCACAAGGTCTACTCCCTGGAGGACGTGGAGCTGTATAGTGCCGAAGACGCGAAGGACCAGCGGATCCGGGACCTGGAGCAGGAGCTCCGGTATACCCGGGAAAATCTCCAGGCGACGATCGGAGAGCTCGAGACCTCGAACGAGGAGCTCTACACGGTCAATTCGGAATACCAGAAGAAGATCGACGAGCTGACGGAGCTCAACAACGATATCCTCAACCTGCTCAGGAATACCAGCATCGGCACGGTCTTCCTCGACAATAACCTGCACATACGGAAATATACTCCTGCCGTCTCCCCGGTGATGAACATAATGGACATGGACATCGGCAGGCCCGTTCACCACATCTCCCACAATTTCAGCTGCGACGGCTTCTTCGACGATATCGGGGAAGTGCTCAGGACGCTCGTTCCCCGGCAGCTCGAAGTGCAGACGAAGAACCAGACCTGGTACCTGATCAAGGTGATCCCCTACCGGACCCTCGAAAACGCGGTCGGCGGCATCGTCATCACCTTTATCGATATCAATGAGCGGAAACAGTTCGAAGAGCAGCTGCGGAGGGAACGGGACCTCCTGATCCGCGTGCTCGAGAGCAGCCCGGTCGGCAAGGTGATGGTGAACCGCGAGGGAAAGGTCACCTTCGCCAACCGCAGGGCCGGGGATATCCTCGGCTTGGACAAGGCGATGATGATCCGGGGTATCTATACGATGCCCGCATGGAGGATCTTCGATGCAAAGGGGGCCCGGCTGTCCGACGACAAGGACCCCTTCAAGCTGATTATCGGTACGAAGCTCCCGATACGCGACTACGTGTATTTCATGGAAGGGGCGGACGGGCGCAGGCTGCGGCTGCTCTTGAACGGCGCCCCTGAGTTCGACGAGCGCGGCGAGGTGACCGGCGCGGTCTTCAGCATTGACGATATCACTGACGCGATAAACGACACCTGCTGGCGGAAGGCGGGGGCGGAATGAGCAGCCAGCTGCCGGAAGAGGACCTCATCCGGAAGAAAGCGCTCGAGATCCTGGCGCAGCGCGAAGTCGCGCTGGGCGGTACCGATGCGCAGGCGGTGCCGAAACTGGTGCACGAGCTCCAGATACACCAGATCGAGCTCGAGCTCCAGAACGAGGAGTTGCGGAGGATACAGTACGAGCTCGAAGAGACAGTGCGGAAATACAACCACCTCTACGACTTCGCCCCCATCGGCTATGTTACGCTCGACCGCCGGCTCGCCATTACCGAGATCAACCTGGCCGGCGCGCAGCAGCTCGGGGCCAACCGCTCGGCCCTCGTCAACAGACCCTTTACCCATTTCATACTCCCCTCGTTCCAGGACACCTTCTATTTCCATTGCCGCGAGATCACGGAGAAGAAGGGGAGGACCGCCTGCGAGATAAAGATCAGGAGACAGAACGGCACGGTATTCACCGCGCAGATCGAGAGCATCGCCGTGCTGGAGGCCGACCGGACGGTCGGCAGCATCCGCTCTGCGGTCATCGATATTTCGGACCGGAAGCGCGCCGAGGACTTCGCCCGGAACATCCTCGAGACGGTGGACGAGAGCTTCATCATCATCGACAGGAACTACCGGATCGTCTCGGCCAACAGGGCGTTCTGCAACTTCGTCCAGACCGCACCCCAGGATATCATCGGCAAGCAGTGCTACCGCGTGACCCATCAGCGCGAAGCTCCCTGCTTCACTGAGGGCGAGGAGTGCGCGGTCAGGCATACGTTCCTGACCGGCGAGCCGAAGGAGGTCCTGCATACGCATTACGACGGCAACCGCCGGCCGTTCTATATGGAGACCAGGTCCTTCCCCTTCAAGGACGAGAGCGGCGCCGTGGTGAGCGCCATCGAGGTGCTGACGGACATCACCGAAAAGAGGAGGCTCGAAGAGCAGCTCCACCAGTCCCAGAAGATGGAGGCGGTCGGCGTCCTCGCCGGCGGCATCGCCCATGACTTCAACAACGTCCTCTCCGCCATCCTCGCGAGCGCCTACATCCTCAGGGAGCAGACAGGCCGCGACGGCGTGCTCGTCCCCTTTATCGACGAGATCATCATGGCATCGGAGCGGGGAGGGAATCTCACCAGCCGCCTCCTCGCCTTCAGCAGGAAGCAGATATCACACCCGGAGCAGGTATTTCTGAACGACATTGTACGCAAAATGGAACGGCTCCTGGCCAGGATCATCGGCGAGGATGTGGAGCTCACGATCACGATGCCTGAAGACGACCTGGCGGTCCTTGCCGACGCCTCCCAGCTCGAGCAGGTCGTCATGAATCTCGCTGCAAACGCCCGGGATGCGATGCCCGGCGGCGGCAGGCTGCAGGTCGCGCTGCAGAAGACGGCACCGGAGAGGGAATTGCTCAAGACCCACGACTGCGATGATACCGGTGAGTATGCGCTGCTTTCGGTTTCCGATAACGGGACCGGCATGGATCAGGCGACGCAGGAGAGGGTCTTCGAGCCTTTTTTCACCACGAAGGAGCCGGGAAAAGGGACGGGCCTCGGGCTCTCGATCGTCTACGGCATCGTCAAGCAGCATAAAGGATTCGTTACCGTATCGAGCGGGCGCAATCAAGGGACCACCTTCAGCATCTACCTGCCCTTGAGCAGGGACAAGCAGGCGAAGAAGGAGGCAGCGCCGGTGGTTGATGCCGTGCGCGGCAGCGAGACGGTCCTCCTGGCCGAGGACGACGAAGCGGTCAGGAAGCTCTCGAAGGCTGTTCTCGAAGACGCCGGATACACCGTTATCGAGGCGGCTGACGGCGACGGAGCGATTCAGGCGTTCGAACAGCACAAAGAACGTATCGGAGTGCTTCTCCTCGATGTGGTGATGCCCGGGAAAGGCGGCAAGGAGGTCGCTGACCTCATCCTCAGGGAAAAGCCCGATATCAGGACGATCTTCATGAGCGGGTATACGGCCGATATGCTCCAGAGCAGAGGCATTTCGGGCGAACCCGTCAGCTTCATCAGAAAGCCGCTCGCCCCCGATGCTCTCCTGAGGAAGATACGCTCCGTCCTCGACGGCTCCTAGCGTCCCTCTCAGTACGACCGGCTTTCTCTCGAGTCCGGTAACCCGCATCACCATCTCATTTATCGCATGCGCGTCCCACCCCTTCCGTTTTTCGCGCAGTGCAGGAAAGACCATACAGGCCGAAGTGCCGTAAAAAGTGCGACCGCCAGCGGTTTTATCGTGGCAACGGTCATCACGGTGAAGGACAATCCAGACAGGTTGTCTTCACCAGGGGGCTGCTGATTGTTCGAAACCGTCTGTGAAACAACGGTCTTTTCATCATGCGCCTTTACCTGGCACGCGCCTTGCTGATAGTGAGTCCGGCTTCAGACAGCAGTGCGGTGTCACTACGGAGCCCTGCTCCACTGGTGACAAGCACCGCCGATAAAGAGAAAGAGGAGGAGAAGATGGACGCAGTAAAGAGATATTCGATAGTCATTGTGGCTATCGCCTCTCTCGTAAGCATATATCTGTACTGGACAGGCCCCAGCAGGATCGAGGTGACCGGGCGTGATATGCAACAGCAAGAGACGGTCGCAGAGCCGGGGGAAGCGGTTGCGAGCGGCGCGGAGGGCGCCATGCAGGATAACCTGGTGAGCCAGTACGAAGCATCGATGAGCGGTGTTGCGCCGCAGGATATCCAGGCAGTCATCGAGAAGGGCCTGCAGAAAGGGAACCGCGACATTACGGCAAAGCTGAAGCTCACCGAGGCGCTTTACAACAACAACTACGGGCCTGCTGCCCGCGACCTCTTCAACTCGATCGGCGATGAGGAGATGTGCCGTTACATCACCGAGCGGGAGCCCGATGCGCGCTGCGAGGGCGACCTCCGCCTTGTCCTCGGGGAGACGCTCTACCGCGAGGGCCATCTGAAGCTGACGCGGGACATTCTCACCAATCTTATTTCCGAATCGATCACGAACATGGCGGGAGTCGAAATCGGGGCGTTCCAGACGCTCAGGATGGTCTATCGCAATCTCGGCGAGATGGTGAAATACGAGGCGCTTATAGAGTCGGTTCCCGAAGAGCACCCCATGAAACCGGAGCTTCTCAAGGATGCGGCGTACTACTACTTCGAGGAGGGCAACCCGGAGAGAGCGAACCATATCCTCACCCTCGCCTCGAACAGATATCCCGACAATGAAGCATTGCACTCCTACATCGAGAGAATGACGGCAGTAGAGAAGGTGCAGTAGAGCGGCAGCCGTCGGCAATCAGCCCTCAGCTCTCAGCCATCAGCTGTCAGCCTCAAGCAAAGATAAGAGACATGCTCTGCCTGCTTATTTATCTCAGTAATCTCAGTTGATTGTGGCTGATTGCTGATGGCTGAGAGCTATTTTTTCCTTGACTTAGTCCGATGGTTAGTCTAGTATAGGGGCATGACTACCGTTAATATGCATGATGCAAAGACCCATTTCTCCCGGCTGATCACGCGCGTCGAGAGCGGGGAGGAGATCATCATAGCAAAGGCCGGCAAACCTGTCGCACGCATAGTCCCCTTGGCCGGAGGAGTTAAAAAACGGGAGCCCGGATCGGCCAGGGGACGGATCGTGATCGACAAGAGCTTCTTCGAGCCGCTGCCTGACGAAATACTGAACGATTTCGAGAAGTGATTGAGAGCTCTCCTGGACACCCATGCCTTCCTATGGTGGATTACCGATGATCCTCAGTTGCCGCAGGCTGTACGCGATATCATCGCCGAGGGGAGCAACGAGCTCTATTTCAGCGCTGCAGGCTGCTGGGAAATAGCGATCAAGGCCCAGCTCGGCAAATTGATGCTTCCCGATAAGCCCGCGGTCTTCATCGCAGACCAGCTCGCTCTCAATGGCATCCAGAGCCTTCCCATACAGTCCAGCCATGCGCTTCATGTGTTCAACCTTCCTGCTCTTCACCGTGACCCTTTCGATCGGATGCTTGTCGTTCAGGCGCAGCTTGAAGATATGCCGGTCATAACGTCAGACCCCCTGATCGCTCTGTACCAGGTTAAGCTTGTGTGGGGGAAGTAAGGGCCAGTCAGCAATCAGCCCTCAGCATCGAGGAAAAAAAAGAATTCAGTGCCCGAAGGCATAGTCTTCCGACCTCTTTATCTAATGGTCGAAATGATCATAGCTGATAGCTGGAGACTGGCTGATGGCTGAGAGCTGATTTGTGTTGTGCGGCTATTTTTGCGGAGGCCGCGACTGCTGGAATCGTCTTTCCAGTTGCAGTTCTCTCGTGACGTTTCTTAGTAGCTCACGATAGTCCGAAGACATCTGTTCGGCCTCATCTTGGTTTCTAACAACGCGAGGTGTCAGGAGAACAATGAGCTCCTGCCGTGTTACATCATCAGAAGTTGTTCCGAAGAGATATCCGATAATCGGGATTTTGCTGAGAAAGGGGACTCCCGATTTTGTTTTTCTACCTGACTCATCGATCAGTCCTCCGATAACAATCGTTTGTCCGTTCTGCGCGACTAGGTTAGTTGTTACTTCATTCTTTATAATAACGAACTGCGTGGTGCCCAGGACAGACGCGTTTTCAAAGTTTGAAACTTCCTGCGAAAGCTCAAGAGATATCAGTCCGCTATCGTTGATTTGAGGCTTTACCTTAAGAATTGTGCCTGTATCTTTATATTGGATCGTTGCGGTTGTTGTATTAGTCGACCCAGTCCCAGTCCCGAGAGGTGTGGTCGTTGTCGAGGTCGCAATCGGTATTTGTCTTCCAACCTGTATTCTTGCTTCACGATTATCAGCTACAAGGACATGAGGGTTGGACAGTATTTTAGCTTTACTTTCTCCAGCAAGCGCCTCTATAAGCAATCTGACGTTACCTCTTGAGTCGACAGCAAAGTAACTAAACCCTGAATCAGGCCTGGCCAGCCCTTGGAAGCCCAAAGTTCCGCCAATATTGACATCATTCTTCAGGGAGCCGATGTTAGTTATATTTATATCTGTATCAAGATTCCACCGCATGCCAAAACTCAGGTTATCGGTAAGTGTTACGGAAGCTACAACGGCCTCTATCATGACCTGTCTTGGAATCGTATCCAGCTGCTTTATCGCCGCTTGTATCAGCGCGTAATCGCCGGGTGAGGCGAAGATGACGAGAGAGTTGGTGACCTCGTCGGGGATGATCTTCGTTCCCGGCGCAACGAGCGGCTCGCCGGCTCCTGCCGGCTGGGCAGTAGGAGAAGGAGGCGTTACGGGCTGGCGCTGGCCTGCCGGGGTTGCAGCAGGTGTGGTCTCGGTGCGGCGCGGGGCTGCTGCCGCTCCTGACGTGCCGAGCAGGACCTGCTGGAGGATCTTCGAGATGTGGTCTGCTTTGCTGTTCTGGAGCGGGTAGACATAAATCTTGGGCTGCGTTATGTCCTGTGCGGCATTCTCGTCGAACATGTTGACGAGCTGCAGCAGGCGCCTCACGTTGGCATCGGTGTCGGCGATGATCAGGAAATTTTTCTTCGGCACATCGAGCACCGCTCCTCCCTGCGTCAGCAGAGGCGTCAGAATCCTCGCCATCTCGGCGGAGTTCATGAACTCGATCGGAACGACCTGCACCAGGGCCGTGCCTCTCAGCTCGACCGACTCCGGGTCCTTACCGAAGCGCACGGGCGCAGGCTCCTTCGCGATGCCGCCGATGGGGATGATCCGGTAGAGGCCGCTCTCCTCGACGATCGCGACGCCGTTCAGTCTGAAGATGATCTCCATGACCGGCAGTATCTTGTCCCGGGGAATGGGAGTGGTCGTTCTGAAATTCACCCTGCCTTTTACCGCGGGGTCGATGATGTAGTTTACCTTGAGCACTTCTCCGAAGACTGTCTGCGCCACTTCGAAGATATCGGCATCGTCGAAGAAGAAGCTGGAACCCGCGGGGGCAGGCTGCCGCGGCTGTTGCGGCGTGCGCGGAGACGGCGGAGACGGCGCCGGCGCAGGAGCTGGTGATGGAGCTGGTGATGGAGCTGGAGCAGGGATATCCGGAGGTACTGTATCAGGAGCGGGTGGCGGAGGCGGCTCGGGAATGCCATCCGGCGGAAGCGCTCCTCCTTCATCAGGCGGAGCCTGGGTGAGGAGCGGCATGCGCTCCGAAGTCCCGAGAGCGGCATAGGCGGGCGCGGCTGCGCACAGCACGAGTATCGAGAGGAAAAGGAAGACGCAGTGTATCGCAAACGGTTGCTTCAGCCGCAAAGATGCCTCCTTCTACTTACTTTTTTAAGATAAAGCATTTACCACGAGGTGTCAAGGAAAAATGTGCCGAAACAGCGCCGATGAACGGCAGTGCACGAGAGAGAAAAAACAAAAAGACGGCGCACGTTGAAGAGAACAAACATTTGTAGTATCATAAAGAAGTTTGGCCCGCTGTACGCGGCGGGCATTACCATCCGCAAGTGAAGGTGTGCATGAAAATGAAGAACAGGATATACGGCGATCATAGGGGATTTACTCTGGTCGAGCTTCTGGTCGTTATGGTCATCATCGGGCTCCTCGCCGCGCTCGTTGCTCCGCGCCTCTTCCCCAAGCTGGGCAAGGGAAAGACGGCGGCGGCAAAGGCACAGATCGAGCTGCTCGGGCAGGCCCTCGACCAGTACCGTCTCGACACCAGCAATTACCCGACCACCGATCAGGGGCTCAACGCGCTCGTGACCAATCCCGGCGAAGAGAAGTGGGAGGGCCCCTACCTGAAGAAGACGACGCTCCCCCTCGACCCCTGGGGAAAAGCGTACAACTACCAGAGCCCCGGCACGCATGGCGAGTACGACCTCTTCTCGTACGGCAGGGACGGGAAGCCCGGCGGCGAAGGTGAAGACAAAGACATAGCGAGCTGGGAATAGACCACCCTCCCCAATAAACGACGAGGGGAGGTTCATCTGAACCTCCCCTCGTCTGACGCCTTTATCCTATTTCTCACTGCGTTCCGTTGGCAATTTCGCGTCCGATGCAGTATAATATTTACTAATGTGTACATAGGTAAGACGACATTGTATAATACCGTTCATGAAAGAACTGGACGGACGAAAAATATCGCATGCGGCACTTGAAGAGATACGAATCAGGGCGGTGAGGGCCGTAGAGGCT